>DASQBW010000001.1:0-1577 GCA_035635015.1 Draconibacterium sp.
CACCGGCCGGCAACATGGTTATCTTTTCATTTCCGGGTAATATGGCAAGAATTTTCTGAATATCAGGACCAAACATTTCCCGCTGAACATTAAAATCAAGTCGCATATCGAGCAAACTTTCCGCATTCAGACTTCCCTGAATTTTTGTTTCCTGCCCAATAACTTTTGTGGTAAACGGACGCAGCAACAAACTACCGTCTTCTACGGTTAAGTTGGCAGTAAAATCACCGATGTTAACATTTTGAAGTTTTTCTTTTTTAATTATCCCACTCAATTGGCTAAACAACGGCGAACCTTTAATCTCAACATTATTGGTACTGAACGATCCTTTTCCATTTGCTGATGCCGGAATCAGTTTTAGCTGCGGACTCAACCGGCCTTTCATTCCCAGACTTGTGCTCAATTTTCCGGTACTGTTTCCTGCTCCCGGAATCAATTTTCGAAAACCTGCAACCGTTTGATACATCGTAGGAATATCAAATCCGGCAATATCAAATCCAAAGTCAAATAAAGGCTGGTTTTGCGTAGTATTTTCATACGATCCGTTCATGGTCATTTTTCCATCCAGCATATTCATGTCCAGTCCGTCGAGAATCAGTTTTTTTTCCACTGCCCGAACTTCTCCTTTTATTTCTGTTATCGGAATACGGTTGAAAACAGCACGATTTATAGTTGTGCCGAAGGTAATATCTATATTTTCAGGTACATCAAAAGCCAGCGTTTCCAGTTCTGTTTCTGAATTTTGAACTGCCTCTTCTTCCATTACCTGTAAACGAAGCAATTCGTTTAAGTTTACGTAATTTGAATTCAGCTGCAGATTCCCTTTCAGCACGCCGTCTTTCATCACATAATTCAAGTAATTACTCACTTTTCCCGACAAACGAAAATCGCTTTCTCCAACTTTAAGGATGAAATTTCCGAGGTTAATATTCTGCGGCGAAAAATCCATTTGTCCCGACGGAATTACCACTTGCTGTGTGAGATCGGGCGAGTCGTAAATAAAGTTGCTTAACAGCACTACTCCATCCGATTTTATTTTGTCGTACGCTTCTGCCTCTACATCGGAGTAACGACCGTTGGCAAACAGATTGGCATCAATAATTCCTGAAATATTTACGCTGTCCATTGGCAACGCATCTTTTAAATGATCAAGATTTATTTTGCCGACGAATGCGCCATCGAATAAAGGATCGCTTACCGGATTCGAAATTTTCAATGTCAGATCAACCGGGTTATTACGAATTTCTGCATGTGCTTTGTTGATGTTTATTTTCAGCAGATCAAGATCGCCCTGTGGTTTTCCGATCAGCATTTCGGCTCTGATATTTTTGATTTCCTCCGGCATTTCGGCATACTTAAAGTTGCCATTGTCGACTTTAACCTGCAAGTCTATTTGCGGATAATCCTCATCAATGTAATAGCCCGAAACGCCCCCAGAAATCGTTGCCGATCCGGTGGTGGTAATGTCTTTTAAATATTCCTCGTAATCTTTGGGAACCAGCGCTAAAAAGTTCTCAAAATCCGATGCTTTTGTTTTTAGCTGAAGATTCAGAAAGGTAGTATCGTTGGGCACGCTA
>DASQBW010000002.1:0-1962 GCA_035635015.1 Draconibacterium sp.
GATTAAACGAATACAATAAATACGTTTGCCAACACGCGGTGCTATGTAAAGCATAGGAATTAAAGCACTAATTTACAGCATAATTCTAGGTTTTCAACGGTTAAACATCAAAAATATGGACAAAGAAGGTCCAGTCATACCCCTTGCGGGTTGACGGGTTCTTCTTTGTCCTTTAACTTTGTGAGGCGTTGGAAATAGCCTAAATCAAAAACTCATGCTGCTATTTGTGTTCTCTGTGACACATTCCACTGATTAATCACTAATTGGGGGCACAGGCTATAAAAAGATCCTTCAAATGACCACCGCGTAGTTTAGTGCTCACCCAAAAAAAGTCTTTGGTTTAAGAGTATATGCCTCTTTTATATTCTGTTCTTTGTTTCATTACAAAGTAGATCCTGCAGAGTAGTTTACGTGCTACCTTGACGATTGCCTTTTTGGGATTCATCGTTCTACATTTATCTAAATAATATTTTAGTAAAGCAGGATCAGTTCTTACAGCCTGCCATGATGCTTCAATTAACAAGGGGCGCAAATAGCTATTGTGTCGGTAAGTGATGCTGCCAATGCCATCACTTTCTCCGCTCTGATGTGTTCTGGGCACAAGCCCAACATAACTTGCCAATTTTTTAAAATGTTTAAACCGGTCAATACTTCCTAGTTCAGCCATAAGTCCTATTGAGGTTATTGGACCTATCCCAGGCACTAATCGTAAGAATCTAAACAATGCCTTATCCTTATTACGGGCATAGTTCCTTAATGAAGTCTCCAGTAATCTTCGCTGCTCTAAAAGGTAAAGCATTCGATCTATCAATTGATCTAAAATAAACCTGGGGTTTTGTAAACCAAATTCTAATGATTTTAACCATTCAATGTATTTTAATGATCGTGGATTACGAATAAATTCGCTGGGAATATCAACAGTCCTATATGCCAGGAAGCTCTTTATCCGACCTTTGGTTTTGCGAATATCTTTGGCAAGGGCAAGGCGTGAACGAAAAAGGCTTCGAAATTCTTCTTGCTCCTGGTCAAATACATATATTCCAGTAAGTAAGCCACTTCTTAGTGCCTCTGCAATAACCCTGGAATCACGTTTATCAGTTTTAAAATGTGTATCCTTATTGCTTTTGGGGATATCTGCAGGGTTAATGACAATATTATTAACACCCAACTTGTTTAGCTCTCTATGGTATGCATAGCCACAAAAGCCAGCCTCATAGGCACTACGATAGCTTGCTCCGGGAAAATTTTCATTCAAGAACGTAAAAAGTTTCAAAGGGGAAGGTGGCTGACTAAATGACTTCAAACAAATGTTTTCACTCAAAACGGTAACATGCCAGCTGTTCTTATGGACATCCAATCCAACATACAGGATTTGTCCTGTAAAATCGATTTTTTTAATAACTTGTGCTTGCATAGGCTTAAGTTTAAATAATGAATAAACAAGTTAATAAACTGTGTGCCATCTCGGGAAAACCTCCCTTGGAGCACATAAGCCTATGCTTTATCATAGTGGCTAAAAAACATTGCGCAGAAAGTGCTAAATTGCAACAACAGAACATTTAACAAACGGCTTAGCGGCTTGATACTGTAACGCATTTAAGTGCGCAACGATTTCTTACCGCCATCCGTTAGCGTTCATTGCAAAGAGCGACAGTGCACAACATTAACGGTAAAAATTATGGATACAAGTTGAAAATAAAAAAAATGAGAACCAGTCTTGTGAAACGATAAACAAGGCATTGCAATCCTTTTGGTTATCATTAAATTTGGATAAGGATTGGATTTTTGTTTGTACTAACTTTAAAATAATGATTTTCAATGAAAAATAAATTTCTTTTAGCAATCCTTGCTCTAAGTTTCGGTTTATTCTCGTGTGAAAAGGATAAATTTGAAACGGACAAGAGCAATACAACAACGGAAGAACAAACCCACAAGGTTTCAGATGGAATAGTGGTGTTAGGT
>DASQBW010000003.1:0-7708 GCA_035635015.1 Draconibacterium sp.
GTATACGCTCTTTTGTAAAATAAATAAATGGCGTTTGACTTTTCGGCACATAATCAATTATTTTCGACTGGCGCAAATGTTTCAGATAATTGTAAACCTGGTCGCTGTTAAGCCCCGAACGTTTCGAAAGTAATTCCTCATCAACTGCAACATACCCTGTGAACAAACCGGTGTACGAGCGCAACAATAACTTCACAAAATCGTCAAGTTTGGCATTGGCCACCTGAAATTTATACAGTTCATCACGCGAAACGGTAAAATACACCCGCGACGGACTGTCAACCTGCTCGGTAAATTCAAGGTATTCCTGGCGCTGCAAAATCTTCAGGCTATTATATACCATGGCCTGCTGAAATTTATAGGCCTGTACAAATCCCTGTAAACTAAATTCGTGCACCTGCCCATTTCCAAAACCAACCGCAATTTGGAAATAATTACAAAGCGAATCGTAAATTCGTTTAATATTATCTATATCGGGAAACGATGTGGAAATATGCTTTTTCAGTTTTGTTGTATCGGCATTATTATACAATAGTACGGCTGCCGACTTTTTCCCGTCGCGGCCTGCCCTGCCAGCTTCCTGGTAGTAAGCTTCCAGCGAATCGGGCGCATCAATATGAATTACAAAACGAACATTGGCTTTGTCGATTCCCATTCCAAAAGCGTTGGTCGCTACAATCACCCGTGTTCTTCCTGTTAACCAGTCGTCCTGCCTTGCACTGCGCACCATAGTACTTAATCCGGCATGGTAAAAGCTGGCTGAAATCCCGTTCGCCTTTAGCTCTTCGGCTATTTCACGAGTGGCTTTCCGGCTTCGAGCATAAATGACTCCTGATCCTTTTACTTTCTTCAGGGTGTCAATAATATATCCGGTCTTATTTTCAACGTGACGAACCAGGTAGCTTAGGTTATCGCGGTGGAACGACATTTTTAACAAATTCTTTTCTTTGAATCCGAGCTTGTCCTGAATGTCGTCGGCAACTTTGGATGTTGCTGTTGCAGTTAATGCTAGAATCTTAATCCCTGGCAACAACTCCCGCACCTTTACAATACTTAAATAACTGGGCCTGAAATCGTAGCCCCACTGCGATATACAGTGCGCCTCATCAACAGTTAAAAGATTAATATTCATTTGCTCCAAGCGCGCCAGAAAACGTTCTGAATTTAAACGTTCGGGCGAAACATACAGAAACTTATAATTGCCCCAAACGGCGTTATCGAGGGTAAGTTTAATTTCCCGGGCCGACATACCGCTGTGAACCGCCAGTGCTTTAATTCCTTTATGGTTCAGATTTTCCACCTGGTCTTTCATTAAAGCAATTAGTGGCGTAACCACCACACACAATCCTTCCTGAGAGAGTGAATATACCTGAAATGTTATTGATTTACCCCCGCCGGTCGGCATTAGTCCAAGCGTGTCTTTACCCGCTGCAACAGCCTCAATTATCTCAAGCTGCAGCGGTCTGAAATCGGGGTAGCCCCAATAGCGGGTAAGTATCTGCCTGAAGTCTTCCATTAATACAAATTAAGAAATCATTTTAACCTTTAACAATTTTTATTCTTCAAAAGTAGCCAGAGCAGAAATAAATCAGTTCTGGTCCACTATTTTTTTGTAGTTTTGCGCTTTAATAAAAACATTAAAACAGTTAGGCATGTCGTTTCTAGAAGACAAAATACAATTTGAAGGGCTTACCTTCGACGATGTTCTATTAATTCCCTCATATTCAGAGTTGTTACCACGCGAAGTTGACCTCTCTTCAAGATTCACCAGAAACATTGTAATTAATACGCCAATTTTATCGGCAGCAATGGATACCGTTACCGAGAGTAAAATGGCCATTGCCATTGCCCGCGAAGGTGGTATTGGTGTTATTCATAAAAATATGGGGATTGAGGAGCAGGCGCACCAGGTAACCACTGTAAAACGTGCCGAGAATGGTATGATCTACGACCCGATTACCATTACCCCAGACAAAAAAGTGAAGGATGCGCTTGACATTATGGCCAAATATAAAATCGGAGGTATTCCGGTTGTTGACGGTCACGGGCACCTGGTTGGAATTGTTACTAACCGCGATCTTCGTTTTGAATTGAACATGCGCCGTCCCATTTCGGAAGTAATGACCAGCGAAAACCTGGTTTCAACAACCGAATCAACCGATTTACATAAAGCTGCTGAAATTCTTCAGCGACATAAAATTGAAAAACTACCTGTGGTTGACAAGTCCAATAAACTTATCGGCCTGGTAACTTATAAAGATATAACCAAAGCAAAAGACAAACCACTGGCCTGTAAAGATGAAAAAGGCCGATTGCGCGTTGCTGCAGGTGTAGGTATTGCAGGCGACACAATGGATCGTGTGGATGCTTTGGTAAAAGCACAGGTTGATGCCCTTGTTATCGACACGGCACACGGACATACCATTGCGGTAGTTGAAATGCTGAAGCGAATAAAAGCCAAATATCCGGAAAAAGATGTGGTTGCAGGTAACATCGCAACTGCCGAAGCGGCAAAACTACTTGTTAATGCAGGAGCCGATGCAGTGAAAGTTGGAATCGGACCGGGTTCGATTTGTACCACCCGTGTGATTGCCGGTGTCGGTGTTCCTCAGCTTTCGGCTATATACAACGTTTCCAAAGCCATTTCAGGTTCTGGCGTTCCGGTAATTGGCGATGGCGGCATCCGTTATTCAGGCGATATAGTCAAAGGATTGGCAGCAGGTGCCGACTCGATAATGGCCGGCGGACTGTTTGCAGGAGTTGAAGAATCGCCGGGTGAGACTATCCTTTACCAGGGAAGAAAATTTAAAGCTTATCGTGGAATGGGATCGGTTGAGGCCATGCAAAAAGGTTCGAAAGACCGTTATTTCCAGGATATGGAAGAAGACTTAAAAAAGCTGGTTCCGGAAGGAATTGCTGCCCGTGTTCCTTTTAAAGGATCGCTGTACGAAGTGCTTTATCAGTTACTTGGTGGCTTGCGAGCCGGAATGGGATATTGCGGAGCAAAAAACATTAAAATTTTGCAGGAAGCTAAATTCACAAGAATTTCTAACGCCGGTGTTCAGGAAAGTCATCCGCACGATGTAAGCATTACCCGTGAAGCACCAAATTACAGCAGTCGCCAGTAGGTACGTGCTGTTTTGTCAGTAGAGATAATTTTTATCACAAAGTGCAAAACGATATGTTCAAATTATAAAATTGGTATAAAATGAACAGGAATTTCTATTTGTTGGTTCTTTTTATTGTGTTATCCCTTCAGATTCGGGCACAACAATCTGATGTACTATTAACAGTTGGGCACCAGGAAATCAGCAAAGATGAATTTGAACATATTTACCGTAAAAACAACACCAATTTATATTCCGAAAGTGATAAAAAGTCGCCGGAAGAATACCTGGAGCTGTTTATTAATTTTAAGCTGAAAGTTGTTGAAGCCGAAGCCTTAAAAATGGACACCAGCCAGGCATTTATCAAAGAACTTGCCGGCTATCGGCAAGAAACGGCGGCTCCCTACCTTACAGATGTTGATTTTAAAGAGCACCAAGTTGAAGAACTTTACCGAAGGATGACACTGGAAGTAAATGCCAGTCATATCCTGCTGCGCGTTGATGAAAACGCATCAGCAAAACAGGAACAGCAGGTACTTGATAGAATTAAAAATATTCGGAACGAGATTATGGCCGGTAAGCCATTTGAAGATGCAGCGCTGGAATATTCTGAAGATCCTTCGGCACAAACCAATAAAGGGCAACTGGGATATTTTTCGGCTTTTACCATGGTAGCACCATTTGAAGATGCTGCGTTTCAAACACCGGTTGACGAAATCTCGGAGCCGGTGCGCACAAATTTTGGTTACCACCTGATAAAAGTACACGATATTCGACAGAACCGGGGAGAGCTTCAGGTTGCCCATATCATGAAAAATGTACCCAAAACGGCTACGCCAGAGCAAAAAGCAGCCGCAAAAGCTGCCATCGATTCCATTTATCAGTTATTACTTGATGGTGCCGACTTTGCCGAATTGGCACAAAAAGAATCGCAAGACCGGGCCACTGCAGTACGTGGTGGAGAAATGCCGTGGTTTACGTCAGACAGAATCGTAAAAGAGTTTTCCGATCCTGCATTTGCATTAAAAAACGATGGTGACATCTCTATGCCGATTAAAACAGAATTTGGCTACCACATTATTAAACGCTTAAATGCCCGTACCGTTCCTTCTTTTGAAGAAGCACGTGCAAGTATCGAGAATCAGATAAAAAGAGATGCCGCACGTTCGATCTCCGGCCAAAAAGTATTTATAGAAAAGCTGAAAGAAACTTATGGTTTCAGGGAATCAGAGGCGGCCAAAGAAAACCTGTTTGGGCTGAACATTTCGGAGCTGCCTGAGTTTACAGAAACTACTTTATTTACAATCGGCAACAAGAACTACGGAACAAAAGAATTGGCAGAATTTATTCAGGAAAATAAAATAAAAAGCGGCACTTGCCAGTCGGTATATGATAGTTGGGTAAACGATGAGATTATTGATCTTGAAGATTCGCGACTGGAAGAGAAGTATCCGGAGTTTCGCTACCTGATGAATGAATACCACGACGGGATGTTGTTGTTCAATATTTCGCAGGAGAAGATCTGGAATTTAGCAGCACAGGACACTGCCGGGCTGGAGAAATTCTACGAAAAAGACAAGAATAAGCACCTATGGGGCGAACGTTTTAAAGGGCATATAATAACCTGCAAAAATGTATCGGTTCGTGAAGAAGCAGAAGATCTTTTTGGTGCAGGATTAAACGCCGATGAAGTATTGGAACACATCAACGGCGATGGAGACGACCTCATCAAGATAACAACCGGGGCATGGGAAGAGGCAAAAAATCTGATCGTGGATTATTATGTATGGAATGGAAAAGAACCCGAAGGATTTGACAGCGCCACTACCTTTATTCGCGGCGACAAAGTAGAACCGCAACCAAAAACACTGGACGAAGCGCGGGGGCTTTTTATCTCCGACTACCAGGACTATCTTGAGGAACAATGGCTTAATGAACTACGCAATAAGCATAAGGTAAAAATAAATAAACAACTGCTAAAGAGTATTGAGGGTGTTTAAACGACGACGAATATATAGTGCCTTTTTACTGTTGGTTTTTATAGCGACAGCATGTTCGCCAAAAATCCAGGACGAAGTGGTTGCCAGTGTTGGCGACAAAGTACTTTATCGTTCGAAACTCAACGAAATACTTCCTAAAAATACAAGTAGCGACGACAGCATTGCACTAATTAACGACTACATCAATAAATGGGTTAAACAGGAGTTGCTAATACAAAAAGCCAACGAAAACCTGAGCCCCGAACAAAAAGACCTGAGCGAAGAAATATTGGATTACCGCAATTCGTTAATCATTTACAAATATAAAAACGAACTGATAAAACAACGCATGGATACGGTTGTTACCAATAATCAGATAGAGACTTATTACAACAGCAACCAGGAAAATTTTAACCTAAGTAAGAGCATTGTAAAAGCTACATTTGTAATGATCCCTGCTGATCTTGCCAATCCGGAGCTTGTAAAACAATTGGTTTCCGACACTACTCCTGAAGGACTGGAAGACCTTCGCGAGTATTGCGGACGTTATGCCAAAAAGGCAAATATTTCGGCTGATGAATGGATAAACTTTGATGTGCTGAAAAATAATTTCCCTGAAGAAGTGGAAAACGATGAAGCTTTTCTGAAGCAGCAAGACCTGTATGAAATGAATGATTCAGATTATTATTATATTGTCAGCATTCATGATTACAAATTAAACAACGATATTGCTCCGCTTAGTTTTGTTGAAAATGATATTAAAAATCTGATCCTTAATCAAAGAAAGATCAGCTTTTTAAAAGAGATAGAAGAAAATATTTATACCGAAGGAATTAAGCAAAAGAAATTTAAAATATATGATGCGAAAACAAATGAACAATAATAAAATGACCAGATTAATTATAACATTTTTGCTGCTGCTCGGAGTAGTTTACGGTACACAGGCGCAAGATAAAATTATTGACCAGGTGGTAGCCGTGGTTGGTGGTAACATTATTTTAAAATCAGACATTGAAAATATGAACCTAAGCCGACAAGCTGAGGGATATACCACTGAAGGAGATGCGAAATGTGAAATTCTTGAAGATTTTTTGGTTAACAAACTGTTGATTGCAGAAGCCGAATTGGATACTTTGATTACGGTAACTCCAAGCCAAATTAATCAGCAAATGGACTACCAAATGCAGAATTACATACAACAAATTGGATCAGAACGTGCTGTTGAAGAATATTTTAACATGCCCATAGCAACCATTAAAGCAAACTTGCAGCAAAGCCTTCGCGAAAACCTGTTGAGTCAGCAAATGCGCTCCAAAATTGTGGAAAATGTTACAGTAACCCCATCAGAAGTGCGCTACAACTACCGCAACCTAAGCAATGATGAAATTCCAACTATACCCGAACAATACGAGTACGCTCAAATTACTATTCAACCTAAAATTGATTTGGAAGAAGAAAACCGTGTGAAAGCAATACTCCGCGACATCAAAAAACAGATTGAAGAAGGATCAATGCGCTTTAATTCAGCCGTAGTTAGGTACTCTGAAGACGTCGCATCAGTAAGAGACGGTGGTGAACTTCCTTATATGGGACGTGCCCAACTTGATCCTGCTTATTATACAGCAGCTTCCAACCTGAAAGGCGATAAGATTTCGAATGTAGTGGAAAGTGCTTTTGGATTCCATATCATACAGCTAATCGATAAAGAGGATAGTAAAGTTAAAACCCGCCATATACTGATTAAACCGAAAATTTCGGTTGAAGAAAAGGAAGTAGCCTACAACCGTATAGACAGTTTAGCCAACTTGATTCGCAGGGATGAAATTACCTTCGAACAGGCCGCACAAATGTTTTCATACGATAAAAACACTCGTAATAACGGAGGAATTGCAATTAATAGCTACACGATGTCATCTAAATTTTCGATTGAAGAAATTGATCCTGATGTAAGTAAGGTAATCACAAAATTGAACCTAAACGAAGTATCGGCTCCTTTTGAATCCATAAACCCGGAAAACCAGAAACAGGTTTATAAAATTATAAAGCTTATCGATAAAGCGCCGGCGCATAAAGCCAATCTTCAGGAGGATTATCAGATACTTGCAGAAATGTACCTCGCAAAAAAGAAAGAAGAAGCTTTGATGGATTGGATTGCCGAACGCCAGTCGCAAACCTATATTCGTATTGACAGAACATATGCCAACTGCAACTTTAATTTCGATAACTGGATTAAGTAACCCACCAACTAATTACATTTATTTTAACGTATGAATTTTAAAAACGACGTTGAAGCATTAGATGCACTTCAGGCCAAATACGAAGATCTGAAGAAAGAAATAACCACCGTGATTTACGGGCAGGATGAAATTGTAACCCAGGTTTTGATTTCGCTTTTTAGCCGGGGCCATGTTTTACTGATTGGTGTTCCGGGACTTGCAAAAACTTTACTGGTAACAACAATCGCAAAAATCCTTGGATTAAAATACAACCGCATTCAGTTTACTCCCGACCTGATGCCATCAGATATTATCGGCACCGAAATTCTTGACAACGAACGTAATTTTAAATTTATTCAGGGGCCGTTGTTTGCCAACATTATTCTTGCCGACGAAATTAACCGTA
>DASQBW010000004.1:0-4562 GCA_035635015.1 Draconibacterium sp.
CGCCCCTGCTCGGCCAGCAACAATCCCAGGTTCAGGTTGGCAGCTTCGTTCTTAGGCTCGTATTCCAATACTTTCTTCAGATTCTCCTCGGCTTTTTCGTTATTGCCGATATACGAATACAACACACTGCTGTTGATTAACGGCAATACTGCCGGAGGATATAAGCGCGCTGCTGTTTCGTACGATTTCAACGCCTCGGTTGCCTCACCTTTGTTCTGATGATACAAACCAAGGTTATAGTGATTGCTCCAGTTATCCTGGCGCGAAGTCATCGAAGTTACGTATTCCTCTTCGGCAGCGGCAATTATTGCCTGTTCTTCGGCGGTAAAGTCATCTTGTGCGAAAGTTAAAATGGCATTGGCGGCCTGTATGCGCACCAAACGAATTTCATCCTGACAAGCTTTTAGCAGGGCAGCTTTCACCTCATCTGTAAGAATTCCTCCCAAACCGTATGCCGCCGAAGAGCGCACCAGTTCCGATTCGTTATTCAGCGCATCGATCAGCACATTGGCTTTCGATGCTTCGGGATAATTCCCCAACAAACGGATAAGCGAATTGGCCACTACATCGTCGGTTTTTGGATTGCGGATGGTTGCGAACATTTTTTCTACATTCTCCCACTCCATGTCGCGGGCTTCTTTAATCAGTTGTGCCCATTGTAAAGTTTCTTCCTGGTAATTGCCATTGGGACGCGCCTTTACAATCTTGTTGGCCCACTCGGGCGATTTATCTTTATGACACTGGTTACAGGCATTTGGCGAACCAAACTTAATAGTTGCCTCAGGCATTGGCGGGCGGAACGAGTGATCGCTGCGCAGGAAGCGGCCAACAAATTCGCGCTTTGGCATGTGGCAACTCAAACATGTAAGTCCTGCCGAAGCCGGGTGCCCGGTATGAGTTTCCATATCTTCGGTGCGCTTATTATGGCATGTCAGACAAGCCTGGTTGGGGTTGTCTTTATTCCTGTCTCGCCCACTCGATGTATGGCAGGTAATACAATGCAGCGCGCTGTTCTCCGTACAGGGATTCATCATCCACTCGGTAAGGGTGTAATTCTCTCCCAGCGAACGTCCGTCAGGGTAGAAGTCACGATCCTCAAGCGTTGTCAGGTTATAATTGTCGAAATACTTATCACCAGGCATATAGCTTGGTGTAATCGGATTCATTTTTGCATGACAAGGCGAACACGATGCTACATGTTGCTCCTGTGTAAATACTTTTGTACTTATCAATCCCAGCTCATCAGCTTCCTCGCCTTCTTTTAATGCTTTGAAAATACGCACGTGCTCGCTTGCCGGCCCATGACAGGTTTCGCAGTTAATTCCCGGCTCACGCCAGGTGGAATGATAGGTGTCGGTTTCCAAATCGAAATTGGTACTCAATTGGCTGATATGACAACTGTAGCAACCGGTGTTAAAGGCAAACATATCATCTTTCCAGGGCAAGGCTTCATCATCCGGCGTATCTCCACCAAAATGGCGCATACCGGCCATGGGGTAATTGAACCACTCTTTACGGTTAGCATCAAAAGCCAGCGGAATATTCTGCAGTTTCCCTTTCTCAAACGGTGTAAGAAAAGTATACACATTATGTCCGCCCATGGCCCAAATTACATCGTAGGTTTTTACCAATTCATCGCCATCTCGTTCGTACAATACCATAGTTGAGTCTTTAAACTCCACCTGAAACAGGTGTCCTTCCACATCGATAGGTTCGCTGTTTGGCAATTGATGTTCTGCCATAAAAGCGGCATTTACCGGCATCATTGCCTGTGCGTGATACGATGGACGCCATAGCTTGTAAAAATTCTCATGACATTCGATACAACTCTCCGAGCCCGAAAATTCACTGCTCGCTTCTTTTGGCCTTTGCTTGCAGGAAACTACCGTTAAAAGAACCACAGCAGCAAGCAATATATTAGATTTATGGTGTAACATAATTGAATGTTTAGAATTTCACAGATTGGCTCCGTCAAGATACAAAATATACTAAGACAGCATAAAAATGCGGTTTATTCTTATTTAGTCTAAAACGCTATTCGGGCACCGGGGTGAGGACAAATTTTCGTAATTTCGGCAAAATTTCAATTTCAATGATAGTAGGTATATTACGCGAAGGAAAAACACCTCCGGATAAACGTGTTCCGTTAACTCCGCAACAATGTGTGGAAGTGCAGCAAAAGTTCCCAAACGTTTCAATTGTTGTTCAACCCAGCCCCATTCGATGTTTTAATGATGAAGAATACAGTGCTTTGGGTATTACGCTAAAAGAGGATCTTTCGGATTGCGACATTTTACTGGGTGTAAAAGAAGTTCGTATTGAGGATTTCCTTCCCGGAAAGACCTACCTGTTTTTCTCGCATACCATAAAAAAGCAGGCCTACAACCGCAAACTGTTACAAAGCGTTTTAGAAAAAAATATTCAGCTGGTTGATTACGAAGTGCTGACTGATAAGGAAGGATTCCGCATTATTGGATTTGGTCGGTTTGCAGGATTGGTTGGCGCCTACAGTGGATTCCGGGCATTCGGATTAAAATACAATTTATTCAACCTGAAGCCTGCTCATGAATGCGAAGATCTGAAAGAAATGTTACTGCAGCTTGACCATATAAAGTTACCGCCAATAAAAATAGCGCTAACCGGCGACGGACGTGTGGCACACGGTGTACTCGAAATATTGAATCACATGAATATTATGCGTGTTTCTCCCGATGCTTATCTGAAGGATCAGGAACCGAAACAAGCCGTTTATGTGCAGCTGTTGCCGCGTAATTACGTAAAACGGACAGATGGAAAACCATTCGACCTGATGCACTTTTTTAATAACCCAACGCTATACAGGAACAACTTTCATCCGTTTGCCGAAGCAACCGATATGCTGATCGCTTCTGCTTATTGGGATCCAAAATCTCCTGTGCTTTTTACCGCCGAAGAAATGAAAGACGATAAATTCCGAATCGGTGTGATTTCGGATATTACCTGCGATATTGACGGTTCAATTCCGTCGACAAAACGCGCAGCAACAATTGATGATCCGTTTTACGATTATAATCCGCAAACCGGCGAGCTGGACGAAGCTTTTTCCAATCCGCGAAATGTTTCTGTGCAGGCGGTGGATAATCTGCCCTGCGAGCTGCCGAAAGACGCATCGCTTGATTTTGGGCGAAACCTGATAGAAAAAGTATTCCCCAGTTTATTTGGCAAAGATACCGACGGAATTATCCAACGCGCTTCTATTACAAAAGATGGTAAGCTTACGGAAAAATTCTCGTATTTACAGGATTTTGCTGATGGAAAATAGAATTGATCGCAGGTTGTCGGGATTTGCGCAAATACCAAAAATTAAGCCCCGGTCTGTATTCATGAAGAATATACAGACCGGGGCTTTTATATTGTAAAAATGCAAGCCACACAACAAGCTAATTTTCAGAATACTACACCCCACTAATTCATAACAAAAGCGCTACCAGTTCTCAATTATTTTTTGTAACTTTTTCTTATTAACCAACATCACAATTATGAATTCATACTGCTTGATAACGGGCGCAGCAAGTGGAATTGGGCTGGAGTTTGCTAAACTTCTGGCCAGAGAAGGTCATCTACTTATTTTGGTAGATAAAAACATGAATCAACTGATGATCGTCAGACAGCAACTCGAACAACAATTCCAGACCGAAATCCTTATTTTAAACTACGACCTCAGCCGACAGGGGGCTGCTAAAAAGATTTTTAATGATCTGGAAGAACGATCAATGAAAATCAATATCCTTATCAATAATGCCGGATTTGGTGTTTTTGGATATTTCCACGAGGCCAATTGGGATAAACAATTGGAACTGCTTCGATTAACCATTGAAACAAACACTCACCTGATGCGATTATTCTTAAAAGATATGTTGGCAAGAAATTCGGGCAGAATATTAAACGTAACCTCGATTGCTGCTTTTCAACCGGGACCATTAATGGCGGTGTATTATGCTTCTAAAGCCTACCTTTTATCGTTGAGCAGGGCAATATCAAACGAAGTTAAAGGAACCGGTGTTTCGGTTACCACACTTTGCCCCGGTATGACGCGTACTAATTTTCAATCTTTCAATGGAAATCCAACGCCGAAATATGGACTATTTTGTGCGTCGCCGGAGCATGTGGCAGCGTTTGGTTACAAAGCTTTACTAAAGTCAAAATCGGTTGCAATACCGTGTTTCTACAACCGGATAATTGCGAATATTCATCGTTTGCTTCCGTTTGATACGGCTACTCAATTCTCGCGTAAACTACAGGAAAAAAATAGAAATAAAGTCTTAAATTCCACGAGTTAGAACCATATAAAAATAACAAACGCCGATCCAAAATTCATGGACCGACGTTTTACTCACTCTCCCTTTACCGTTCAGCTAAGCTGATTTCTTTTTTACTTAATCAGTTCAACACTGCGCTTTACAAATTTATCCAGATCGGCACCTTTTAACAAGCCGTTCGCCAACAGCGCCAGATCAACCATTTGTTTTGCCAGTTTATTCTTTTTACCAAACCCGGCCAGCTCTTCGCGTTTTGCTTCTTCA
>DASQBW010000005.1:0-4059 GCA_035635015.1 Draconibacterium sp.
CTATTAAGGCGTATTGTAGAATCGGAGCGCGAAAGAAAAGCTATCTCCGGAGTTAAAAAACTGGCGAAACAGCGCGCGAAAAAGGCAAGTTTACACAACAAAAAATTACGCGATTGCCGCATACATTTTAATGAAAAGGACGATCGAAAAGAGGAATCCTCAATTTTTATTACTGAGGGTGATTCCGCAAGTGGATCGATCACAAAATCGCGTGATGTAAATACGCAGGCAGTTTTTAGTTTGAAGGGTAAGCCGCTAAATACTTTTGGTTTAACGAAGAAAGTAGTTTACGAAAACGAGGAATTTAACCTTCTGCAGGCAGCTTTAAATATCGAAGACAGCATGGAAGATTTGCGTTACAACAACGTAATTATTGCTACCGATGCCGATGTTGACGGGATGCACATCCGTTTGCTGCTTATCACTTTCTTCCTGCAGTTTTTCCCTGAGCTTATAAAAAAGGGACATGTGTACATATTGCAAACTCCACTGTTCAGGGTACGAAATAAACAAAAAACCTTTTACTGCTATTCTGATGAAGAAAAGGTAAAGGCCATTAACAAATTACGTGGCAAACCCGAAATTACCCGCTTTAAAGGATTAGGAGAAATTTCACCGGATGAATTCAAACATTTCATCGGTAAGGATATACGTTTGGATCCGGTACAGATGAAAAAACATGAGTCGGTGTCGCAAATGCTTGAATATTACATGGGTAAAAATACCATGGAACGGCAGGAATTTATCATCGATAACCTGTATGTTGAGAAGGACGAAGTAATGTAAATGAAATATCCCGCCAGGGAAGCACGATAAATTACACAGAAGAGAATGTCAGAAGAGAATTTGAACCACGAAGAAATTCAGGACGATAGTATAAAAGAGGAAGTAATCTATCTCTCGGGTATGTACCGCGATTGGTTTCTGGATTATGCCTCGTATGTAATACTCGAGCGTGCAGTACCGTATATTAATGATGGATTAAAACCTGTTCAACGCCGCATTATGCATGCTATGCGCGAGATGGATGACGGACGCTACAACAAAGTGGCAAACATTATCGGGCAAACCATGCAGTACCATCCGCATGGCGATGCTTCCATTGGCGATGCAATTGTTCAGCTGGGGCAAAAGGACTTACTCATCGATACACAGGGAAACTGGGGAAATATTCTTACCGGCGACGGATCAGCTGCGCCACGATACATTGAAGCCAGACTGACGAAATTTGCGCTGGAGGTGCTTTTTAATCCAAAAACAACCGAGTGGAAATTATCGTACGACGGTCGAAAAAAAGAGCCGGTTACGCTTCCTGTTAAGTTTCCTTTATTACTTGCACAAGGGGTTGACGGAATTGCAGTGGGGCTGGCATCAAAAATGTTTCCGCACAATTTTAACGAGTTAATTGATGCATCAATAGCATATTTACGTGGAAAAAACTTTGAATTGTTTCCTGATTTCCCAACCGGGGGATCGGCTGATTTTAGCAAATACAACGATGGCTTGAGGGGCGGTTCAGTTAAAGTTCGTGCAAAAATTGAAAAATTCGATAATAAAACCCTTGTTATCAATGAGGTGCCTTACGGAAAGACAACAACTACTTTGATTGAGTCTATCATAAAAGCAAACGACAAAGGAAAAATCAAAGTAAAAAAGATAGACGATAACACAGCCGAGCATGTTGAAATTATTGTGCATTTGGCACCGGGTGTTTCGTCCGACAAAACAATTGATGCACTTTATGCATTCACCGACTGCGAGGTTTCTTTGTCGCCTAACGCCTGTATCATCGAAAACGATAAGCCACATTTTATCTCAGTTTCCGAGATTCTGAAACGCTCAACAGATTCTACGAAAGATCTGCTTAAACTTGAACTTGAAATCAAGAAATCGGAACTCGAAGAACAATGGCATTTTTCATCGTTGGAAAAAATATTTATTGAAGAACGGATTTATAAGGATAAAAAGTTTGAAGATTCTGAAAATATGGATCAGGCCGTGGCCCATATCGATAAAAGGTTAGAGCCATGGAAGCCAAAATTAAAACGTGAAATTACACGCGAAGATATCCTTAAACTTATGGAGATAAGGATGGCACGCATCCTAAAATTCAATAAAGATAAAGCAAATGATAACCTTCAGGCTATTGAGGATGAAATTGCCGAGGTTGAACACCACATCGCAAACATTATAGACTATACCATTGCCTGGTTTAAACACCTGAAACAAAAATATGGCAGAGGTAAGGAGCGAAAAACAGAAATAAGAAGTTTTGAGAATATTGTTGCTGCTAAAGTGGTCGTTAAAAACGAGAAATTGTACATTGACAGCAAGGAAGGCTTTATGGGAACTTCGCTTAAAAAGGCAGAATTTGTTTGCGACTGTTCCGATATCGACGATATAATCGTTTTCCGACGCGATGGTTCGTATTTTATCACCAAGGTTTCGGATAAGGCGTTTATCGGTAAAAATATTTTGCACCTCGCTGTTTTTAAGAAAAACGATAAACGTACCATTTATAATGTGGTTTATAAGGATGGTGAATCTGGTTATTTCTACATGAAACGCTTTTTTGTTACCGGTGTTACCCGCGACAAAGAGTACAATTTAACAAAAGAAACAAAAGGCTCTCGTGTAGTATACTTCTCGGCAAACCCGAATGGTGAAGCAGAAGTGCTGCGGGTGGTGCTTAAACCAAAACCACGAATTAAAAAACTACATTTCGAAGAAGATTTAGGTGAACTGGCCATAAAAGGCCGCCAGTCGATGGGAAATATTCTTACCAAAAACGACGTTCATAAAATCACACTTAAAGAAAAGGGAGTATCCACACTTGGCGGTCGCAAGATATGGTTTGATTCGGACGTATTGCGACTAAATGCCGATAACAGGGGAACCTACCTGGGTGAATTTTCAGGGGAAGAACAAATTTTGGTTATTTACAAAAGTGGCGAATTTCAACTGTATAATTACGATTTAAGCAACCACTTCCAGCCAGATATCCTGGTAATTGAGAAGTTTAACAAAAATAAGATTCTATCGGTCGTTTATTTTGATGCCGATCAGGATTATTACTATGTGAAACGTTTTGAAATTGATGAGCCGGAAGGTAAATTGATTCGCTTTATTGGCGATAATAAAGACAATAAACTTGTTAGTATTACCTGGGTTCATTATCCGCGTCTTGAGTTAACTTTTGGCGGAAAGAATGTTGAGCGGGAAAACGAGATCATTGAAGTAGCCGAGTTTATTGGAGTGAAGTCGTGGAAAGCAAAAGGAAAACGACTGAGTAATTACGAGGTGCGCAACATTAAAGAAATAGAACCGGTAATTAAAGATGACTACGACCATCACGAGGAGGAGGATGAAACAGATGACAATAAGGAAACCAGGAATAGCAAAGCGGATGTCAAGAACAGCGCAGATGATATCCCAATGGAAATTAACCGACCCAAAAGTGATGACGGACAGGGTTCCTTATTTTAATACAATAACAGTAAGAAAATAGAATGCGAATATATTTGATTGGATATATGGGCTGCGGAAAGTCCAGATTGGGAAAGCGATTATCGGAACATTTAGGTGTTCAATTTGTAGATATGGACGATTATATTGAGGAGAGAAACTGTAAAACAATTCCGCAAATATTCGCAGATCATGGAGAAGATGGTTTCCGAAAAAGAGAACGAAAAGCGTTGGAAGAACTGTCTGAATTTACCGATATTGTTATTGCCACCGGCGGAGGCGCTCCGTGTTTTTTTGACAACATCGACCTGATGAATAAAACCGGAAAAACGGTATTCCTGAATATCGATCCGGTAATACTTGCCGACCGACTCATGAATTCGAAAACCGAAAGGCCACTGATAAAAGGAAAATCACGCGAAGAGCTGGTTGCTTTCATTGATGAAACATTAAAAAAGCGGAAGCAATTTTATTCGCAGGCGCAGTTTGAAATAACAGAGCCTGATTTTAGTCTGGACAGACTTCAGGAAATGATTTCGTAATTCAGGTAGTTTTCCCCTTAATCCATCTTGCTTTTGCATTCTCCTGAAATTG
>DASQBW010000006.1:0-1787 GCA_035635015.1 Draconibacterium sp.
ATTATATCTTTTTGAAATTTAATATTCAGTTTTACTGTCATATTGAATTGGATTAGTAATTTTAAATTACAATGAGATGGAAAAAAGACTTAAAAGCAGACATTTTGTAAATCTCAACTTAAACGTAAGAGGTTTAAACCAGTCGGCAACACTGCTGATTAACGAGCGAAGCAACGAACTCATTCAACGAGGGGAAACAGTTTACAAGCTGGGACTTGGACAGTCTCCGTTTCCGGTTCCTGAAATTGTGCAGGAAGCTTTACGTCAGAATGCACATCAGAAAGATTACCTTCCTGTTATGGGATTGCTAAAACTTCGCGAGGCCATTGCTGATTTCAATTACCGTCACCAGGGATTGGAATGTACGGCTGATGATATTATGATCGGCCCCGGTTCAAAAGAGCTGATCTTTATTCTGCAACTGGTTTATTACGGCGAGTTGATCATTCCAACGCCAAGTTGGGTATCCTATTCGCCACAGGCGCGAATTGCAGGCCGCCATGTAAACTGGGTTCCTACATCGGAAGAAAGCGAATGGAAACTGAGTCCTGAAAAACTTGATCTCATCTGTCGTTCTGATCCCGACCGTCCACGCGTTGTCATTTTAAACTATCCATCGAATCCAACAGGTGCAACCTATTCTGAAACCTGGTTAAAAAAGTTAGCCAAAGTGGCCAGAAAATACAACATCATTCTTATTTCGGATGAAATATATAGTCTGTTAGACCACAACGGAGATCACGTTTCGATAGCAAGATATTACCCTGAGGGCACCATTGTTAGCAGTGGTTTGAGTAAGTGGGCCGGGGCCGGAGGCTGGCGTCTCGGCACTTTTACTTTCCCTTCGAACCTAAAATGGCTGCAAAAAGCCATGGGTACCGTAGCCAGCGAAACGTTTACCTCAACCAGTGCCCCGATACAATATGCAGCAGTAACAGCTTTTGAAGATCATCCTGAAATTGATGAATACCTGCATCATTCGCGACGAATTCTAAAATCGTTGGGAAATTATTTTGCCAACCGTTTACGGGACAAATACATTACCGTTCCTACCCCAAAAGGTGGTTTTTATCTGTTCCCAAATTTTAGCGTTTACCGCGAAAAGTTGGCAGAACGTGGCATTTTAACATCGTTTGAGTTGTGCGAAGCCATTCTTCGCGATACTGGTGTTGCTTTTCTTCCGGGAATGGAATTTGGCCGTCAGCCGGAAGAGCTAACTGCACGTATTGCTTATGTTGATTTTGATGGGGAAACAGTATTAAAAACAGCGATGAATGAATACAAAGATTTGCCATTAAACGAAGAATTTCTGAAAAAATATTGCAGCAAGATGGTGTACGCCATTAATAAGCTGGAAGACTGGCTGGATACACTATAATAAATACACTACCTAAAATGAAGAAGTGCACCGATTATTCGGTGCATTTTTTTTGAATCAAAAATCCGATTTTTTAAACGAATTCCGGATGCCAACTTCATATTTTCTATTTTTGCAAAACAATGGAAAGCAAAAGACTAAATAAAGCCATTTCAGAAACCGGATTTTGCTCGCGGCGCGAAGCCGACCGGCTAATCGAAAGCGGTAAGGTAAAAGTAAATGGCGAAGTGGCCGGGCTTGGCGTTCAGGTTACTTCTGATGATCGTATTGAAGTTGATGGACAACTTATAACGAAAGAGGTTCCTAATATTTACCTCGCTTTTCATAAACCGGTTGGAATAACATGTACCACCGACACCAGCAAAAAAGACAACATCGTTGATTTTATCAATTACCCCGAGCGTATACT
>DASQBW010000007.1:0-2004 GCA_035635015.1 Draconibacterium sp.
TCAAACACCTTTTTGAATTTTGTTGGTGGGTGCCCATTTTCACTGGAGTCGAGACCAAATGCTGCGAATAACTCACCAAATTTCAACGCTTCTTTAAAACTTGTAATGGCCTCTTCCTCACTTAAGTGGCGTAAGAAATTAGGGATCAAACTAAAACTTATGCCCCATTTGTTTCGCGCATCGATACATGCCTGCAATATCCCGTTAATAACAATCTCCAAAGGTACACCTCGTGATGTGTGAGATTGAGGATCAAAAAATATTTCTGTGTGCACCACCTTGTCATCATTGCATTTTCTCAGATAATCCATTGTAAGATCATAAAAATCCTGCTCATACAATAACACATAAGTTCCGGCGTAATAAAGATCCAGAAACTCCTGCAGGTTATTAAACTTATAGGCCTTGCGCAATTCATCTACCGATTTATATTTTAGGCGAATATTGTTACGACCGGCAATAGCAAACATCAACTCTGGCTCAAAAGTACCTTCAATGTGTACATGTAGTTCTGCCTTGGGGATATTTGTAATCAGATTATTTAGTTCCGCTGTGTTCATTATTGTTACTTATTGCCAAAGTTACTTCTTTCCGGCAGGAGATGTAAGAACAGTGAAATGTAGAAATTTGTTTATGCGAAATTAATTGCCAGGCTCAACGGAACATCAAGTTTCGTTAAGGTTCCCAGCAAGATTACAGTAAACTCAAATGTCGGAATATCAAAAATTGTGCGTGTCTTTTTTTCGGTATACCGTTCCTTTAAAATGGGCAATGTGCTCTTTCGATTCATTCGTGATTTCTACAAGGTAAGTACCGAGTTTGTTGTTTAAAGCAATCTCTTTGGCTACGGCTGTTAAAATTCCTGATGAGGTGGCTTTAAAAAATGATATCTCGGCATCAATAGCCAATGCTACCCTTCCATGCGAATTGGAGGCCACTGCAAAAGCAAAATCAGCCAGAGTAAACAAAGCCCCGCCATGCACAATTCCAACCGAGTTGTAGTGCGAAGATGTAATCTCCATAGAAGCTTTCGCATAGCCAGGGGCTGCATCAATAAGTTTTATACCATTGTTTTTCGCAAAAGCATCTTTCTCAAATTCTTTACGAAATTTAGCAGAAAGCAGTTCGTCATTATTTGTTTCCATCTTGGTTCAGCATCTGTAAATATTAATTCGAAGTTGACACATTAAAGATAAAAAACAAGGAATAAATATCTAAAATTCGATGATAATTCCGATAGTCGGTAAAACTGTTCCCGACTTGCTTTCAATTTCATTCAGAACATAACGTGTTCCGTTGTCGGTTGTAATGAAATTCCCGTTGGCATCTTCGGCACGAACGACAATATCGTTTTCCTGCGCCTGAAAATTGTAGAGGTTTTGAATATCGATGTAAAATTTAGCGGTCAACTTGTCGAAATAATAGGATTTGTCGACACGAATATCAAGCTGATGAAAAGGATCGAGTCGTTTGGCATTAAGCTGCGAATAATCGTAATACGGCTCGCCTTGCAGGTTCCAGGCTTCTACCAGTGATGATTTTTCGATGTCCCACGGCGTGTAAGGCAAACCACCAACAAAACGCCAGCGAGCACCAACGCGCCAGTTGCGTTTCAGGTCTTTGGTGGTAGTAAGTGTAATCAGGTGTTTCGCATCCCAGCTTGACGGAATGTAAGCACCTTCTCCATCTTTAAATTCGCTGCGAACCAAGGTGTACGACAAGTTGAAATTAAATCCTTCGGTTGAATTAATACGCGCCTGAAACTCGGCTCCGTAAGCTCTTCCCTCAGAAGTTGAAACCACTTCTTCGTCGCCAACCACACCATAATCGGCTCCCAGATTTGCCAAACTAACCTGATCGTTCACCGAAAACGGATACTGTGAATAACCTTTCCAAAATGCCTCGGCTGACAACTGCACGAAGGATCTTGGACGATACTCCAAACCTCCAATTATATGATCCACCGCAATGTATTTCAGGTTGTTGGCTTTATTTACCAAAACA
>DASQBW010000008.1:0-11942 GCA_035635015.1 Draconibacterium sp.
GCTCTTCCAGTGCATCTAAAATTTCGTCGATTTTCTCTTCATTAATTCCTCCGTACCAATAGTTATTCGGATGAACAACCATAACCGGCCCCTGCGAGCAAACGTTTAAACAAGCGGTGGAAGAGACCGCAACATCGAGGCCGCGGTCGTTACATTCTTCCATTATATATTGAATTAAATCGGATGAACCGTTTTTATTACAATAACCTTGTGCATCGCCGGCAACCCGATACGAGTTGCATACTAAAATGTGAAATTCTGGTTTTTTCATGTCGTTCTATATTTTAAGTTGATACTATTTTCTTTCATTGTCATTTCGAAGGAAGCATGACTGAGAAATCTGCTCCGCTGAAATAGATTTAGCTCCGCTGATTTTCAATTCTCCCCCTTCGTCGTCGAAATGACAGCTATTTGTTATTTACATTTTCCGCTACAGCCGGGAATCTTATCGATGTTACAAGAACACGGTTGTACTTTAATTCCTTTGGCTTTTAGAGCAGCTTCTGGTTTTTCACCAATTTGAAGCGTATACACCATCTCGCAATCTTTTATTCGGTCGTAAACCACTGACAGTCTGTCTCCTGAAAACTTATGAGCCTTATCAGGAGTTTCCTCCGCATTTGATTTGCAATAGGAATTTACCATCCTGGTTTCAATAAGTTTTACCTCGTTGGCGTTTACATCGTAGATCGAAAAACTACGTGCTTTTCCAAAATGCTGGTCAACCTTTACTCCACTCGTTGTTGTTACTGCTATTCTCATTTCAATTTATCTTGCTTGTCATTTCGACGACGAAGGAGGAGAAATCTCAACTTTGACCCAGATTTCTATCTTCGTACGAAATGATATTAATTATTATTTGTTACCCGCAACCGGTTCCTTTTCCCGAACATTCTGAACCGCATTTAAAAACATCGGCTTTTTTCAATGTCCGGAGTTCTTTGCCTTTGTAAACGGCATCCAATCCCTCATCGATCAAACCGGTCATTTCAACGATCTTAATTCCGGCACGACCAATAATCGACGATGGTGATGGTCCGATTCCTCCAACCAGCAAGGCCCTGCAATCATCGAATACATCAGCCAGTACTGCCCAACGACTATTTCCGGCTCCGGGTTTTGGTGTTGCACGTTGCTCAACCATTCGATACCCATTTGGCGTTTCCCGGAAAATGTACAACTGGGTTGCTTCACCGAGGTGCTGATTTACCAACAGTCCTTCGTGGCTGGCAACTGCTACGTATGGTTTTGTTTTGTCAACATTCACCGACAGGTTCGACACTTCCGACAAAATTTGTTTTGCTTCTGCATCGTCTTTACCCAGCAGTCCTACTGCATCGGCACGACAACGGGCACAGTGTGTCATCGGAGGTAAATATTCTTTTATACCGTTCTGCAGTTCTTTCATTTGTTTTGGCGAAGGCTCTTCAAAATCCTCGAAAGGAGTTCCTTCAACCGGGTAGAGCGGAATGGTATTCATAATATCCACTTCCATCTCTTTCATTTTTTTGGCGATATCAACGATTACATTATCATTGATTCCGGGCACCACAATTGAATTGATTTTAACAGTAATGCCTGCACGTTTTAAAGCACGAATTGCTTCCATCTGGTTCCTCAGCAGAATTTCAGCTGCCTGTTCTCCAAAATATCCGCGCTTTTCGAAACGCACCCATTTATACAATTGCGACAATGTCTTTGTCTCGGTTCCGTTCAGCGTAATGGTAACGTGGCTAACTTCCAGCTCCTTTAATTCATCAACATAAGGCAATACATTCAGCCCGTTTGATGAAAGACAAAGGATCATTTCAGGAAATTCTTTACGAATCAAACGAAGCGTTGTCATCGTTTGAATTGGATTGGCGAACGGATCGCCGGGGCCGGCAATTCCCACAACCGACAAATGCGGCATTTTTTCTTTTAACCTGATGGTGTAGGCAAGCGCCTGCTCAGGCGATAGTACTTCGCTGGTAACACCAGGGCGGCTTTCGTTTACGCAATCGTAATCGCGCTTGCAATAATTACAGTGAATATTACATTGCGGTGCCACCGGGAGATGCACGCGGGCATATTTGCCTTTTGCATCTTTATTGAAACAGGGATGTGTTTTAATGTCGATCATAACTTTCCTTTTTAGTTTCGAGCTTCTAGCCTCAAGCTGCAAGCATTGCCCGCTTCTTAATACTAATTACCCATTTTTGTTACTACATATATTTATAGCCTACCGGCGAAATACTTTGTTTGTGTTCAATCAGTGCATTCACTACTTTATCGAATAGTTCCTGCGTACCTGAGTAACCAAGATGTTTTATACGTTGTCCGCCCACACGATCGTGAACCGGGAAACCCACCCGAACAATCGGGATATTCAGTTCGCGGGCGATGTAGTAGCCTTTGCTGTGTCCGATCAGTATGTCAGGTTTATTTTCGAGGCTCCACTCACGGATTCTTTCAAAATCGTATCCTTCGCGAACCACCACTTTATCTTTATTTTCAGGACAATATTTTTTTATTTCTTCTTCCAGCATGCCGCTTTCGCCGCCTGTGGCAACAAGTGCCAGCTCAATTCCTATTTCATCGAGGAAAGCTGCCATGGCAACTACAAAATCTTCTTCGCCATACACCACTGCTTTTTTGCCGAATGTGTATTTATGTGCATCAACATAAGCGTCAACCAGGCGACCGCGTTGTTTGGTGTATTTTTCAGGAATATCATTGCCCGAAAGATTTTTCAACTCCTCGAAAAAGGCATCGGTTTGAGTGATACCAATTGGCATGGGCATATTTACTAACGGTACGTCCATTTCGTTTTTCAGAAACTGTGCTCCGGTGCGCGATAATTTTTTGCTTTTTACCCTACCCGATAATTTTCCTTTATTCAGGATCGTTCCGAATTCGATACTGGCTTTTGCACTACCCGTTTTTACTACATCCTCTTTTGCTGTGCCACCTTCCGGAATGCGATGATAAGTATCCCAAACGGGGTTGTCAAGGCTTTCGGAATAATCGGGCAGCATAATATGCTCGAGTGAAAAGTCGGCCATAATTTCTTTCAGCAGACGTAAATCTTCGGTTGAAACAAAACCGGGGAAGAGATTTACATGATCTTGTGAAAGATCTTTTTTGGCGTAGCGTTTAACCACGCTGGCAACTGCTTCGTGAAATCCGTCGATGTGTGTTCCCTGGTAACTCGGCGTTGAAGCCATTACAAAATCAGTGTCGATTTCAGGATGCTTATCCAGAAAATGGTGCAGGAAAAGACTAACATCGTCGCCAATGGTTTCGCTCAAACAGGTTGAAGCGATACCGATGATTTCCGGTTTATATTGATTAATAATATTAAGGACTGCCAATTTGAAGTTTTCGTCGCCACCAAAAATGGTAGCATCTTCGGTAAAATTCGACGAGGCAATGTCGATAGGCTCTTTGTAATGCGATATCAGGTAACGGCGAATGTAAGTTGCGCAACCCTGCGAGCCGTGAATAAGCGGAACACAGCCTTTAAATCCTTTGTAGGCAACGCTGGCTCCCAGCGGCGAACAAAGTTTACAGGCATTCTGTGTTGCCTTGTAATTTTCTTTTGCTTTTGGTACTGAATTGAGTTCAAACATCCGATTTGTTTTAAGTCAATATTTTTTCCGATTCATTAAAGGGTCCCCCCCTTTCTAAAACACAATCACGGCCTGTAACTAGCCGATTTGTGCTGGTATTACTTTACGAACTTCCACACCGGGCTTGTAACCGAGGCGTAAACTTCTTTCGCAAAATTCATCATGCCGACATAGCCGGCCAGTGCTTCTTTTCTTTCGTGGTTGTGATCGCAAAAACCAAGACCCAGTTTATGGGCAATCGGGCGTTCTTTCACGCCGCCGATAAACAGGTTGGCGCCTGTTAGCTTCACAAATTCAGAAAGTTCATTTGGGTTGGAATCATCAACAATGATAGTTCCCTCATCACACAAGTCTTTTAGGAGTTTATAGTCTTCTGAATTTCCGGTTTGAGAGCCAACAACCACTGTTTTCATGCCTAATAATCGTAGGGCTTTTACCAGCGAGATGGCTTTAAAAGCACCACCCACATAAATAGCGGCTTTTTTTCCTTCCAGCTTTTGGCGGTATGGTTGTAGTGCCGGTAAAAGTTTTGAGATTTCATTGGTAACCAGTTCGCGGGCTTTGGCCATCATTTCATCGTCATCGAAAAATTTGGCCACTTCGTATAAAGCTTCCGACATATCCTCGATTCCGAAATAGGAAACCTTCATAAAAGGTATCTCGTATTTTTCTTTCATCTCTTTGGCCAGGTGCATAATCGATCCTGAACACTGAACCACATTCAGCGAAGCTTTGTGTGCACGGCGTATCTGCTCTACACGGCCATCACCTGTCATACACGAAATAATTTCAACACCCAGTTTCTTGTAATACTCTGCCAAAATCCACAACTCGCCTGCAAGGTTAAAGTCGCCAAGAATATTGATTGAATATTTTGATGGTGTGTAGTCGTTGTTTGTTCCAACCAGTTTCGAAAGTGCTCCACAGGCAATTTTATAACCGTCTTTTTTGGTTCCGTTAAAACCTTCCGACATTACCGGAATAACGTCGATGCCTTTTTCTTTGGTAACCTGACGGCAAACGGCTTCTACATCGTCGCCAATAACTCCGATTATACAGGTTGAAAAAACAAAGGCAGCTTTTGGCTGATGTTTGTCGATTAAATCAATAAGGGCATGGTATAATTTCTTTTCGCCGCCAAAAACCACATCTCTTTCTTTCAGATCGGTGGTAAAGCTCAGTCGGTGTAATTGCGGTCCTGATGAAAGCGAACCACGAATATCCCAGGTGTACGAGGCACACCCCACCGGTCCGTGAATAACGTGCAGTGCATCGGCAATTGGATAAAGCACCACACGCGATCCGCAAAAAACGCATGCGCGTTGCGAAACCGATCCGGCTAAACTCTTTTTACCACAGGAAATTTCTGCAGAGTCGTTTCCTTTTGTAAGGATTTGGCTTTCGCGATCTTTTAGATAGTTGCTCATAATTCAATAAGTTAAAAGATGGACGAAGTTGCCTGCAAGCAGGGCTTATCCTAATTACAATTGTGATTTAATTATCTCTGATTCTCCTTATGTAGTGCCAGTTATTTCGGGTGAAGTACAGCTGAGAGCGACTCAGCCGTACTCACCTCGAAATCACTTTTGAATTATATTGCAACTACATTGTAAGTTCAAATGATTCCTCAGGAGAGGTAGCATCAATTTTATCCATGATGGCACCAAGCATGCGCTCAAGAATACGAATACCACCCATGTAACCTACAGTTGGGAAATAACTGTGACCAACACGATCAATAATTGGGAATCCCTGGCGAACGAATGGAATACCTTCGTCGCGGGCAATGTATTTACCGTAGGTGTTACCAATTAGTAAGTCAACAGGCTCTTCTTTAATCCACTGGTGCATCAGGTACATATCGGCAGAAGCTCCGTTACGAACTTTTGCTTCAGGTACTTTTGCTTCCAGAATTTCCATGGCACGTTTCGAGAATTTTTTACCCGGTGTTCCTGAAACCACGTAAACAGGTTTCATATCCAGGTCAACCAAAAACTCGATCATTGGCAACAGAGTATCAGGATCTCCCCAAAGGGCAACACGCTTACCATAAAAGTATTGGTGCATGTCGGTGATCACGTCAACCAATTTACCACGCTCCTCGGCAATACTTTCAGGAATAGAAACTTTTCCGGCAGTTGAAAGTGCCTGGATAAAGCGGTCGGTTGCTCGTAATCCAATTGGCACGTCAGTTATGTCAAACGGAACTTTGCATTTGTTGTCGAGCATAACGGCTGCTTTTTGAGTAGCCCACTCGCCCATTGCAACAGTTCTCATACTGTCACCCATACTAACAATTTCTTCGCGGGTAGTTCCGCCTTTTGGGTACATTTTGTATGTTCCGTCCATTGGCGTATCCAAAACGTCTGAAGTATCAGGCAGAAGAACTGTTTTCAGTTTCATTAAATCTGCAATACGTTTTAGCTCGCGCATATCCGATGGTTCAACCCATCCCGACAGCATGTTTACCTGGCGTAATTTTTCGTCCGTTTTAAACGAAAAGTATTTTACAAACGCCTCTAACATATTGGCGTAACCGGTAACGTGCGATCCTACATAACTTGGTGTTGAAGCCTGAACAACAAATTTTCCTTCAGGAATTTTTCCGTCGTCCAAAGCTTTTTTCACGATCTGCCCCAAGTCGTCACCAATTGTTTCTGATAAACAAGTTGAGTGAACGGCGATGATATCAGGATCGTAAATTCCAAAGATATTGTCGATTGCCTGCAACAGGTTAGCTTGTCCTCCAAACACTGAAGAACCTTCTGTGAATGAACTTGTTGCAGCCATTACAGGCTCTTTATAGTGTCTTGTTAAAGTACTTCGGTGGTATGAACAACAGCCCTGCGAACCGTGACTGTGTGGCAAACAACCGTGCACTCCAAGAGCAGCGTACATGGCACCGATCGGCTGGCAGGTTTTTGCCGGGTTAACCGTTAGTGCTTTTCTTTCTTTTACTTCGCTTGTTGTATGTCGTAATAACATGATTTCAATTTTTAATGATTATTGATTATCGATTAATGGGAATCCAAAAATCCGTTTATGCCCCGACTAACTTCGTTGCCGGGACTGGTTCGACTTTATGATTTTCAGTCGTCTTCAGACTCCCAAAATCATAGTCTCACTAAGCGTCAACGGTTACACTTCCAACAATCTCCGGCTCGTTCTTCCAAGGTGCATCAACCAGTTTCCAAATGTCGGTTGCCAGCATGCGTTCCATTTCTTTGTAGAAATTTATAGCACCGCCAAAGGCAGCGTACGGACCACCGTAGTCGTAGGAGTGAAGCTGTTTTAATGGCACACCATATTTCTGTACCACATATTTTTCTTTAATACCTGCACAGAAAAGGTCAGGTTTGTAGAACTCGATCAGCTTTTCAGTTTCCCAGTGGTTTACATCGTCGATTACCAGCGAGTTTTTCGTCATATCCGGCATCATACCTTTGTAGTCTTTAAATTCGTAACCACTTTCTTCCAGCCTGGCTTTTTTCTCTACCAGGTCGTCGCGGAAATTTTCTTCGTCTTTGCTAACCACGAGGTCTTCGATATTACGTGTATCAGCGTCGATTTTAATGTTCGGAATTACTTCACGTCCTTCATAATCGTCGCGGTGAGCAAACTCGTAACCGGCAGAAACAACACGAACACCCAGTTCAGTAAACAGATCCTGATAGTGGTGCGCACGCGATCCACCTACGAACATCATTGCCAGTTTGCCTTCTACTTTTGGTTTTACGGCTGCGGCAACAGCTTTAACTTTCAACTGCTCGCGTTCAATAACCTCTTCAATTTTTGCTGATAATTCTTTGTCGCCAAAGTAATCGGCAATTTTGCGTAACGATTTGGCAGTAGAATCAGCCCCGATGAAGTTTACTTTCACCCATGGAATACCATATTTCTCTTCCATCATCTCGGCGATGTAGTTGATAGAACGGTGGCACATAACCATATTCAGGTCGGCAGTGTGCGAGTAAGCAAAACTTTCAACAGTTGAGTTACCACTGTAGGTTGAAAGCAGAGTAAGACCACATTCTTCAAAAATCCGTTCAATTTCGAAAGCATCACCACCAATGTTGTATTCACCCATCAGGTTTACCTGGAATTTACCGGTGCGCACGCGCTCCGTATTACCTACAACGTGTTTGAAAATTCCGTTATTGGCAATGTGGTGACCGGCCGACTGTGATACTCCACGATATCCTTCGCAGCTAAATCCGAAAATGTTAATTCCAAGTTCTTCTTTCATTTCGCGGGCAACAGCGTGAACGTCGTCACCGATCAAACCAACCGGACAGGTTGAAAAGATACCGATTGACTTTGGGTTGAAGGCATCGAAAGCTTCACGGATAGCGTCTTTCAGTTTTGCTTCACCACCAAATACAATGTTCTCGTCCTGCATATCGGTAGAAAAGGCGTAAGTCATAAAGTTAGGCTCACCTTCAGCCGGTCGGGTTTGGTTACGCCTTGTTAACCAGGCGTAAAAACTACAACCAATCGGGCCGTGTACCAGGTTGATGATGTCGCTTGTTGGTCCTAAAACCACCCCTTTACATCCTGCATAGGTACATCCACGCTGCGTAATAATACCCGGAATCGTTCTGATGTTAGCACCAATTTCCTGGCTCTCATCAGGATTATTGATCACCATTCCCTTCGACCTTTTCTTGGCTACTTTTCGCGGATATTTTGCCAGAATCTCTTCCTTCAGTTTCGAAGGATCGGGCAATCCGTTTGTATAATCTATTTTATTAGGCATAATTTTGTCTTTTTAATTAAAGGATTGTTGTACCAGTTTCACCCGTACGAACCCGGTAAGTATCATCCAACGGAAGGACAAATATTTTTCCATCGCCGGGAGCCGGTGTCTGATTAACTTCGATAATCGTATCAACTGTTAACTGCACATTGTGGTCGGAAACCGCAATATTTAGTACACGCTGAGGTCTCAGTCTTGGCTCCTTTCCGAGATGGGCCAGTGCTTCAGGCATATCTTGTTTTGCCCCTTCCATCACTTGTGCATCCCAGGCGCCTTTTCCGCGTCCGAAAACTTTTCCGGTTGCAGTCATCGAGGTGATGCCGGCTGCGGTAAGCGCCCGTTTTGTTGCATTCATTTTATCGATCCTGATAATCGCCAATATCATCTTCATAGTCGTCTGATTTTAGGATTATAATTCTTTTGTTCCCCGGCTGATGGTGTAGGCCTCTTCTACCGAGGTTACAAATATTTTCCCATCACCAAATGCACCTTTCGGTTCCGATCGGGCAGCTTCCATAATGGTGCTGATAGCGAAGTCTTTGTCCTCGTCTTTAATTACCATAATCAGCATCTCTTTTGGAAGTTCATCGTAAGTAACGTCTCCGATTTTAATACCGCGCTGTTTACCACGACCAACCACCGGAATCTTTGTTACTGCAATGTATCCTGCTTCAAACAGGGCTTTTAGTACTTTACTTGATTTCTCTGGGCGTATAATTGCTCTTACCATTAACATAACTACTAGTCTTTTATGGGTTAATACTTAATTAGGCTGAAATACCGAAGTCGATCAACAGTTTCTCTAACTCTTCAATTTCCAGTGGCTCAGGAATTACGAACATGTCGTTCTCGTCGATGGCTTTTGCCAAAGCGCGGTACTCGTCGGCCTGAGGATGTTCTGATTTGAAATCGATAACAGTTTTACGGTTGATCTCAGCTTGCTGAACCATATTGTCGCGTGGTACAAAGTGGATCATTTTTGTTCCAAGACGTTTAGCCAACTCCTCGATCATTTGTGATTCGTTGTCTACCTTACGCGAGTTACAGATCAATCCGCCTAAACGAACACCACCCGCCTGCGCATACTTTTTAATACCTTTACAGATGTTGTTGGCAGCATACATTGCCATCATCTCACCCGATACTACAATGTAAATTTCCTCTGCTTTCCCTTCGCGGATAGGCATGGCGAAACCACCACAAACAACGTCACCAAGTACGTCATAGAAAGTGTAGTCAAGCTTGAATTTTTCGTCCCATGCACCTAACTGCTCCAGCATGTTAATAGAAGTAATGATACCACGACCGGCACATCCTACTCCCGGCTCAGGACCACCTGATTCAACACAACGTACACCGCCGTATCCTACTTTTACAATGTCTTCCAACTCTACGTCTTCACCTTCTTCGCGAAGTGTATCCAACACTGTTTTTTGCGCCAAGCCGCCCAATAATAATCGGGTTGAGTCAGCTTTAGGGTCGCAACCCACTACTTTTACATTTTTACCTGCTTCAACTAATCCAGCTACAGTATTTTGGGTTGTGGTTGATTTACCAATTCCACCCTTTCCATAAATTGCAATCTTTCTCATGATTTTTATATTTTTAGTTTAAATCGTTTGATTTCCTTTATGCCATACCTGTGCCACAAAATATGCTCGACAACATATTTTTGCACAAATACAGATACTAACTCACTGAATTTCTGCGGTTAAAAATTTATAAATTTTATCTTCCCGGAGGTTGTGCCCTCCTGATTTCCTACAATTATGTAGAATCCTGCCGAAACGAAAAAAACAAGGTGGTAAATCTCAAGATGCCCATGTTTAAAGGGCATTCAGCGTATTAACATTGAGGTAACCTACATTTTGGTAGGAAAGGAAATGATGCAAAAAAAGGATGTCTACTTTTAAAAAATGGCATCCTTACAATCTTTTGAATTAAGTATTTTCTATAGCTGATTTTCCCAGAAAAAGTTATTGGGCTCACATTCGGAAAAACCCGCCTTTTTGTATAGGTTTTGTGCTTTGTAGTTATCGTGGCGAACTTCGAGATTTATTCGGCAGAATCCATTATCCTCCGCGTACTTTTCGATTCCCTTTAACAGAAACATCCCAACTCCCCGCTTACGAAAATCGGGAGAAACAATTAAATCGTGAATATTGATTAATGGTTTGGCTTTCCAGGTGGAGAAATTGAGGTTACAATTGGCTAAGCCGGCAAAATTATCGCCAATACAAACAAAAAAACCCATGTAAGCCGAATGCCGTTTGAGGCCCTCAATAATTTTTGGTCCAAATCCTTCTGGCATCGGTTGGCTGATTCCCATTTCATCTTCCATGTAATCGTTTAGTAGATGAAGCACATGCTCGCAATGAACGGGATTTTGTAAATCAACCTGGATGAGTTTTTTTTCCATTTACAAATGCTTTAATGATTAATTGCTTCAATGTAATACTATTTAAGCATTAACGAATTTAAGCATTCTCGCATTAAACTTTGTACCTCCACGCATCAATTTCGTATTTTTTCAGGCGCGTGCCCAACATGCGTTCGGTTATTTTTAGTTCCTCGGCAGCCTTGGTAATATTTCCTTTTGTTGATGTTAATGCTTCGCGAATCAACTGTTTTTCTACCTGCTCTACCGTGTACATCATTCCTCCCTTAGAGCTGGTATTCGAAGAACCGGCTGTTTGTAACGACGGTGGAAGATTATAACTGTGTATAACATTATCGGTACTTAAAATACATGCACGCTCAATACAGTTTTCCAATTCACGGATATTGCCGGGCCACTTGTATATCATTAACATATCGAGTGCCGAAGTTGTAATGCGTTTAATTTTGGTTTGGTTTTCTTTATTAAATTTTCCAATAAAGTGATCAACCAACTGCGGAATATCATCGCGGCGTTCGCGCAACGACGGAATATAAATCGGAAAAACATTGATCCGGTAATATAAATCTTCACGAAATTCCTCGTTCTCAATCATTTCTTCCAGCTTACGGTTGGTAGCACAAACAATGCGTACGTCCGACTTTATTGTCTCTGTTCCTCCCACACGCTCAAATTCACGTTGCTGTATCATGCGTAAAAGTTTCACCTGTGTTGAGAGCGGTATATCGCCAATCTCATCTAAAAAGATAGTCCCACCATTAGCCAGTTCAAAACGCCCTTTTCGTTGAGTATCAGCGCCGGTAAAAGCTCCTTTTTCGTGACCGAACAATTCACTTTCAATTAATGACTCGGGCAACGCTGAGCAATTGACTTTAATAAAAGTTTTTCCTTTACGTGTACTGGCCTCGTGAATAGCATCGGCTACCAGTTCTTTTCCCACACCACTTTCTCCACGAATAAGTACGGTAGAACTGGTTTGACCAACCATTTGCACCAGTGAAAACACATCGCGCATTTTACCGGAGTTTCCAACCATATTCATTTGCTTATGCCCTGATATCCGGCTCTCAAGTTCCTGGTTTTTTTGTTTCAAGGCTTCCAGTTCTTCCAACCTTTCCTGGCGGCGCAAGGCCGCCCGAACCACCATCGAACCAATTATCGACAATAACCTTGTATC
>DASQBW010000009.1:0-6650 GCA_035635015.1 Draconibacterium sp.
CGCACTTGAAGGTGGAAAATTAAAAGCAGTTTGGATCATTTGTACAAATCCGTCGGTTAGCTTGCCCAACGCCAATAAAGTTGAAAAGGCGCTTCAAAAAGCACGTTTTGTTGTGGTTCAGGATATCTCCGCAAAATCCGACACCTTGCAGTTTGCAGATGTAGTGCTTCCGGCAGCAGGTTGGCTGGAAAAGGAAGGAACAATGACCAACTCTGAGCGCCGGATTACCTACCTGAACAAGGTGGTTAAGGCTCCGGGAGAAGCACTTCCTGACTATGAAATAATTTGTAGGATAGCCCGAAAAATGGGATACTCCGGCTTCAATTATAAAAATGCTGAGGAAGTTTTTGATGAGTACAAGCAACTGACACAGGGCACTAATCTTTCAATTGAAGAACTGACTTATGCACAGCTTAAAGAGCTCGGATCTGTGCAGTGGCCCTTCAGAAACAGACAGGGAACAGCCCGATTATTTGAAGACAATAAGTTTTTTACAGCGAACAAAAGAGCCAATATATTTGGAGTTGAGCCACAAAATGAATCAAAACCTCCCAGCCGGGAGTACCCATTTATTTTGACTACCGGCCGGATTCGTGACCAATGGCACACCATGACTCGCACAGGCAAGGTGAAACGCCTGAAACAACACATTGCCAATCCGTTTCTGGAAATAAACCCGGAAGATGCCGAAATACTAAAAATCGAAGATGATGATATTGTGGTTGTCGAAAATGAAAACGGTCGCATCCAGGTTCAGGCCAAAGTAACCCACCAAATCCGGAAGGGTGTCGTATTTCTGCCGATGCACTGGGGTAAAGTTCTCTCAGGAATTGATTCAAGAACCAACAACCTTACGAATGACCTGGTTGACCCAAAATCAAAAGAACCGGACTTCAAATTCAGCACGGTTCATGTAAGCAAGTACCAAAAGCCGCGTGAAAGAATTGTGGTTACAGGTGCTGGAGCTGCTGCCCTGCAGTTCATCAGAACTTATCGGGCTAAAAATCAGGAAGATGGTATATTGGTCATTTCAAAAGAACCCCATCCATTTTACAACCGGGTGCTTCTCCCCGACTACATTGCCGGATTGATGAGTTGGGATGCCCTGCAAAAAACAAGCAGCGAAGAGATCAGGAGTTTAAATATTCAGGTAAAAACAGAGCTTAGCCTTACGGGTATTGATTCTGTACAGCAAAAAGTGAGTTGTTCCAACGGAAAATCTTACCAATACGACAAACTGGTTTTGGCCACTGGCTCCAGCCCAAATGTTCCAAACAAGGAATGGATGCTTAACCACCATACCTACACCATTCGCAGCCGTTTTGATGCAGACAGCTTCCGAAGTGCAATGGAGCCCGGCCAGCGGGTTTTAGTCGTTGGCGGAGGCTTATTGGGACTGGAAATGGCAGCCTCGCTACTGGAACTCGACGTTCAGGTGACCCTTGTAAATCGTAACCCACGGTTAATGGATCGTCAGCTGGATAATGAATCGGCAACATTGCTAAAAGATATTTTACTCGAAAAAGGAGTTAAAATCCTGTTCAACGATGAACTTAGCCATTTAAACTATACCGATGACAGAAAGCATCAGGTAAGTTTTAAAAGCGGAAAACGTCTTTGTTTTGATGCTGTTGTTTTCGCCATCGGTACAAAGCCTAATATTGAATTCGCCAAAGATGTGATGAATACCCGTCGCGGAATTATTGTGAATGAACACCTCCAAACCAGCTGCGACTCCATATATGCGATTGGCGAGATTGCTGAACTTAACGGAAATCTTTTTGGAATTACTGCTGCTGCAGAAGAACAAGCCAATGTGTTAGCCAATCACCTTCTGGGAAACCCGTTCAGCGAATACCACGGAACAATTCCGATGAATATTCTGAAGTTCCCCGGAATCGATTTGTGCTCGGTTGGTCTGACTACAATTCCTTACGGAGCTACTGGTTTTGACGAAGTAATATTTATCGACAAAAGCGCCCGATACTACAAAAAGTGTATTGTGAAAGACGATGTACTCATGGGAGCTATCCTTATGGGCGATAAGGCCGAATTTACCGAATTCAAAAAATTGATTGTTGAGAAAACAGAACTCGCGGGCCTTCGCAATAAATTGTTGCGCTCGGGAAAACCTGTAGAACCTGTAATTGGCAAACTACTTTGTTCGTGCAATAATGTGGGAGCCGGAAACATTCAAAAAGCAATTAGCGATGGTTCTACCCAGATTGATGCAATTTGCGAAGCAACCGGTGCCGGCCTTGGCTGCGGCAGTTGCCGGCCTGAAATTCACAAAATATTAAAGGAAGAAACAGAAGCTGTAAGCAATAACTAAAAAGATGAAGAAAATCCCGCAGAAATATATCTATCGAATACTTAGCAAAGGTGGAGTATTAACCCCGTCAACATTTGCGGAAGTACTGGATTTGGCGCTCAAGGCAGGAAATGAAAGCGTATTTCTGGGGTCACGGCAAGATATCCTTTTTGCAATTGAAAACAACAGCCTTTTGCCTGAATTTGAAACAAAAGGAATTAACATACAAAAACGTAGTTCCGGCCTGCAAAATGTTGTTTCATCTTTTGCCTGTGTCGATATTCTGCCATCAACTGCATGGGTACATTCCGGCACTTTCCTCAAAGTTTTAGATCAGTTCAGTTTCAATCATCAACTACGTGTAAACATTGTAGATCCGAAACAGAACATGGTTCCACTATTTTACGGCCAGCTAAACTTTATTGCTTCAGAGATTCCAAATTACTGGCATTTGTATCTAAACCTGCAATCCGCTCAAAGGCCGGAACAATGGCCGGGTTTGATTTTCACCGACGACATTGCTGAATTTGCCCACACACTGGAGCACCTTATACTCCAGAACAACATTTCAAAAATTCAGGATCTGATGCAACAACTGGAAGGTTCTGAGCTTCAGAAAAACACGCTTAACAAAGAGTCGGGAATAATTCTTCCCAAAGGATTTTTCCCCTACTACGAAGGACTAAATAAAATAGATTGTAAAGAGCAATACTGGGCCGGTTTTTATTGGAGAAACAATCAATATCCGATCAGGTTTCTGTTAGAGGTTTGTGATTTGTGCATGAAAACAAATGTGGGAAAAATCTGCTTTACGCCATGGAAAACTTTCTTGATTAATGGTATCGATTCCAAAGACAAAAAGTATTGGGACGAGTTGATTGGAAGATACGGTATAAACATGCGCCACTCGTCTTTCGAACTGAATTGGCACTTACCATTGTTTGATGTCGGCGCGTTAAGGCTAAAACGCTACCTGGTATCCAAATTCGATAAGTTTGACATTCGGACTTTCGGGCTTTCATTCGCCATTCAAAACGAGCTTAGTGGCAATTTTACCACCGTTGTAATTCGCACCAAAAGCCGGCTGTCGTTTTTGGGGAAATTCGATTTTACAAAAACGTACAGCATCGATTACGCTTACGATTTTAACCCGAATAGCAATGATTATATCCAGTATGCCGGCAATCTGAATAAAAACCAGTTACCGGCAGCTTTAAACGATTTATCCAAACGATACTATTCGCTTCAGTTTATTCAAAAAGCGCCTGAACCTGGCCGAAAGCAGCAAAAAAATGCAGTGCAAAAAGTCATCGTTCATCAATGTAGCGACTGCGGAACCATTTATGATGAACGTTTTGGTGATGAAACGGCCAAAATAGCAAAGGGAATCAGTTTTCAACAATTACCGGCAAACTATTGCTGCCAACTCTGCGATGCTCCAAAAGAAACTTTTACAACCATTGAGATAAATGACCTTATAACCACTTAAAAGAAAAATACATGCGAACTATTGAAGACCATACAGGAAGACGATTTGAAAAACTACGGGTGAGCTTGCTCGACACTTGTAATTTTTCGTGTAAATATTGCGTCAGTTCTTCAACCGGAACCAACCGGGATGTTATGGAGCATGTTCGCAAGGAAGAGCAACTTGACACAAACGAATTTGCAGCACTGATTGCTGCAGTGCACCAACAATGTAATTTAAAAAGTATACGCTTAACGGGAGGTGAACCACTCCTGTACCCGAACCTTATTTCACTCATTAAAAAGATTAAGCTTATCGGCATTGACGACATACGTCTTACAACAAATGGCTACTATCTGAAAAACATGGCCAAACAGTTAAAGGAATCAGGTCTTCAGTCGGTTAACATATCGCTGGATGCGATCGATGTCCGGGTGATGAAGAAAATCGCCAGGCACAAAAATCCTCAACCCGTCTTCGATGGAATAAAATCGGTATTACAAGCCGGGTTGAATGTGAAGCTGAATACCGTTATAATGCGTGGTGTGAACGACTCTCAAATCTTACCATTGCTGGATTACGCCGGTGAGCGTGGTGTGAAAATCCGTTTTTTGGAACTGATGAAAATGGGACATTATTTCGGTGGCCCGAATCCCCATTTTTTCTCAGAACAAGAGATACTGGATAAAGTAGCCGAAAAACACAGCATTGTGCAGCTATCAAGAAAACCGTCGGACACAGCGCGTTACTGGTCTGCCGGAAATGGAAAGGTATTTGGGATTATTGCCAACGAGTCGACACCTTTTTGCCACGACTGTAACCGTTTACGGATGGACAGTCGCGGTTATTTCTACGGTTGCCTGAGCAGTTTTAAGGGCGAAAAGCTGGCCCCATTTATACACGACAACAAATTATTAACACAAAAACTAAAACAGCTGCTATCTCAAAAGCAAAGCAAAAAATTTGCAGGAAGCAGCATGTCAATGAAATACATAGGAGGATAGTTATGAAAAATTCAATTCAAATTAATTGTTTTGCCGGACTACGGAAATATTTTACTGCAAGCATTGAAATGAATCTCACGTTGCCGGCAGCCTACGAGGATGTAATTCAGGAAATGAAGAAAATGAATCCGGAAGCTTCGGAGATTCTTAATAATTGCCGGATTGCCGTTCACGAAAAATTTGTTTCAATGAAATCACAAATCAACGGTGAAGAAGCTATTTACCTTATTCCTCCGTCAAGCGGAGGTTGATTAATTGAGTAGTGAAAAAATACAGCTTAGTCCATAACAACATAAGTAAATTTCAAGATGCGCCATATTTCACATACACCTATTAATTACGCTGAATTGTTTGATGACTTTCGGGATCCAAACAGCGGTGCTGTTGTGCTGTTTAGCGGCGAAGTCCGCGACAACAACAAAGGAAAAACCGTGACCCATTTGGAATACGAAGCTTACGAGCCGATGGCTGAAAAAATGATCGCCAAAATAATACAGGCAGCAACTGAAAAATGGCCATTAAACAAAGCTGTATGTGTACACCGAACCGGGAAAGTGGATGTGTGTGGTTGTGCAGTAGTTGTTATAACAAGTTCGGCTCACCGTGAAGCAGCTTACGAAGCAAACCGCTACATTATTGACCGGGTGAAATATGAAGCTCCAATTTGGAAGCACGAATTTTTTGCCGACGGAACAAGTGAGTGGGGACAAAATTGCGATTGCAGTTCACCCTCCCATCCGCATCATCACGAGCACCAAAATCAACACGCAAAATGAAAATATTAAGCACAGAAGATCAGGAGCGTTTCTCCAGGCATATTTCCTTACAGGATATTGGCGTAAGCGGACAGCAAAAGCTAAAAAATGCTCGTGTACTGGTAATTGGTACCGGCGGACTTGGTAGTCCGTTGATCATCTACCTGGCTGCTGCCGGAGTTGGTTGTCTGGGTTTAGTAGACGACGATGTGGTTAGTCTCTCGAACCTGCAGCGCCAGGTACTCTATACAACTGCACAAGTCGGGCAAAAGAAAGTAGAAGTAGCTGCACAACGCATCAAGGATTTATACCCGGAGATTGAGGTACAAAGCTACGATAGCCGGCTTACTGCAGACAACGCATCCGAATTAATTGGTGCCTACGATATTGTTGTCGATTGTTCGGATAATTATGCGACCCGGACGCTCATTGGCAGTGTAAGTTCAGAACTGGACAAACCACTTGTTTATGCGTCGGTACTGAATTATGAAGGTCAGTTGACAGTCTTCAATTTTAACAACGGACCATCTTTTAAACAGCTGTACCCGAGCGTACCAAAAGATGGCATTTATAAGACAGAAGATATTGGTTTAGTGGGTGTATTGCCGGGAATTACCGGAAGCCTGCAAGCCAACGAAGTGCTAAAAATAATAACCGGTTACGGTGAAGTTCTCTCGGGAAAACTATTGGTTTTTTCCATCGATAAAAACCGCTTTCAGGTTTTTAAATACTAAGAAAGGGCAAGTTGAACGATCCGGTTCACAGACTCAGGCAAGGATAACTTTAATGCAATATGATGACCATGATCCGACATTTTACCCCAGGTTTTCTGAACAATTTTCACCAGTTGTTCATCGGTTTTCCCCTTCATAAAACCGGCCATATCATGTTCCAGAAAAACAAGACAAACAACGTCTTCAAGTTTTTGGGCATCATCAAGGCGCTTTATATTCAACTTTTTCAGAATGTTGGTAATATCCTCGAGGAATTCATTGGTATATCCCGCATCTTTCAATATTGTCGCCGCTTTTTGGGTCTGGTAGTCTCCAAGGAAATTGCGCCATTGGTAGTATCCAACTCTTCCTTCCGGATAGGTACTTCGGGCGATTTCC
>DASQBW010000010.1:0-2453 GCA_035635015.1 Draconibacterium sp.
CGCCCGAAAACTGGGCCAGCGTGTTGGCGAAGAACTGGGAATTCCGGTGTTTAGTTACGAATTTGCTGCTTTTAAAGAAGAGCGTCGTAACTTGGCAAATTGTCGTTCGGGTGAATATGAAGCTTTAAAAGATCGCATCACTACCGAAAAATGGAAACCTGATTTTGGCCCAAATGAATGGAACGAAAGAGTTGCCGGAAGTGGCGCAACTGCCATTGGCGCCCGCAACTTTTTAGTGGCTTACAATATTAATCTGAATACAACTTCAACCCGCCGTGCCAATGCGATTGCTTTTGATATTCGCGAAGCCGGGCGAGTAAAACGCGAAGGAAATCCGATTACAGGAAAAATTATTACCGATGAAAATGGTGAGCCTGTTCGTATTCCGGGTAGCCTGAAAAAGACCCGCGCCATTGGCTGGTACATCGAAGAATATGGTGTGGCTCAAATTTCCATTAACCTGACCGATATTACGGTAACGCCGGTACACGTGGCTTTTGATGAAACCTGTAAAAGAGCTACCGAGCGAGGAATTCGCGTTACAGGCTCTGAATTGGTGGGATTGATTCCACTTCGGGCGATGTTGGATGCCGGGAAATATTTCCTGCGTAAACAGGAACGTTCAACCGGTATTTCTGATGAAGAGATTATAAAAATTGCCATCAAATCATTAGGGCTGGATGAATTGGCACCTTTCGATCCGAAGAAGAAAATCATTGAATATGTGATCGAAGATAAATCGGCGAAAAAGCTGGTTGATATGACATTGACGCAGTATAAAGACGAAACAGCTTCGGAGTCACCGGCTCCGGGTGGAGGTTCTATTTCTGCCTATGTTGGTGCACTGGGTGGCGCTTTGGGGGCAATGGTTGCCAATTTGTCGGCACATAAACGCGGCTGGGACGAGCGTTGGGAAGAATTTTCAGATTGGGCAGAAAAGGGCAAATACTACCACTCAGCGTTGTTGAACTGCGTTGATGAAGATACAGATGCTTTCAACAAAATTATGGCAGCTTTTGGATTGCCAAAATCCAGTGAGCAGGAAAAAGAAGAGCGTAAACAGGCCATTCACGAGGCCACAAAAGATGCCATTGAAGTGCCGCTAAAAGTGATGCAACTGGCGCACGATTCGCTGGAAGTGATGCAGGCTATGGCAGAAATAGGTAATCCTAATTCGGTTTCCGATGCCGGGGTAGGAGCCTTGTGTGCACGAACTGCTGTTCATGGTGCTTACCTGAATGTGAAGATCAATGCGGCCGGTTTTGCTGATGCAGAATATCTTGAAAAGGCTTTGGCAAATGCTGAGGACTTATTAAAATCAGCCAAGGAAAAAGAGACTGTAATTCTGAAGATAGTCAAGAACAAGATTGAAGGATAATAGTTGCTGTCATTTCGACGAGTTGGCGAGGAGAAATCTGCTTCTTTATTTGGTTACAGATTTCTCTCTGTGTTCGAAATGACAGAACTGTAAAGGCTTTAAGCGCTATGCGCATACAACAATAAAACCAAGGCGGTGACTACAAATTTATCGCCTTAATTTTTGAATTTTATCGGTAACGGTTCCGCGTTCTGTCCAGCGAATAATCTGGAATATAAATCGGATAACTTTTCCCGGATCGGTAATTAGTCTGGCCTTGATTGCTACTTTTCGATCGCGGATTTTAATCTTTTCAAGCCAATCGGCATTTTCAACAGGAGCTATTTGTTTAGCATATTTCCATGCTCCGTAGCGTGCAATTTTCATACTAAAATCCACAAGGAAATTATCGGCCTGCCCAAGCCACAAAAGTAACTTTCGCAGAAATGGCCAAATCGATGAAAGTCCGCGCTGCACTTCATCTACCATCGATGCCAGAATATCGTTTATCCGGTTAAAATCCTCTTCGAGATCATCTATGTTGTTGCTGTTTGAAATTTCGGCAGCCGCAATGCCAAGATCAAGGTTGATGTGTGCATTTATGCCCAGCAAAAGATGTTGTACTACCAGCAAATCATAGTTCGTGGCTTGTGTGAAAGCAATTTCCCACGATTGGGTTAAAGGTTCGTTGTTCTTCCACGCAAAATAGGCATTGATGTATCGTTTGGCAAAAACAACGTCAAGCTTTTCCATTCGCAGACCGTCATCAAAATAGTTATGCTGAATTTCCTCCTTTACTTTAATGGTTACTTTTTGATAGAGAACGGCAAAATAACCCAGCGTGTCGCCGGTTTTCAACGATTTTTCAATGATTGAATCCAGGATAAGGATAACTTCATCAATTTTTTCGATTGGTTTCATTGGGTGCTTAATTTGTTTGTGTTTTAATAAGCAACAACAAACAGGGGTAAGTGTTGAAATTATGCGCTAAGCGGATCAAACTGCTAAGCGCATGGTGCAAATAAATGACAGTTTTGTTTAATTGTTTTCCTGCGGCTGGTAATTCTTTTGCAGGCCGACGAGTACAATAATTCCT
>DASQBW010000011.1:0-7762 GCA_035635015.1 Draconibacterium sp.
TTGCTGCTGAAACATCAATCCAGCCGGGGCTGATGGCGTTAACTTTTATTTGGGGGCCAAGACTTGCTGCCAATGCATGTGTAAGTGCCAGAATTCCACCTTTACTGGCCGAGTACGCCTCAGTGTTCGGTTCTGATTGTAAAGCACGGGTTGAGGCCATATTGATGATCCGTCCACCGTTTTGTTTCATAAAAGGCGATGCATGTTTCGAGCATAAAAAAGCGCCGGTAAGATTAGTGCCAATTACTTTGTTCCATTCGTCAGCGGACAGTTTCTCCACGGGTTTATTAATGCTGATTGCGGCATTGTTTACCAGTGCATAAATATTTCCGTGGTGATTCATGGACTCTTTTATCGCTGCCTCAACTAATTTCTCATTGGCCACATCCACTTGATAGACCTCAACTATTTTACCAGCAAATTCTTCACTGAATTCAGCGATTGCTTCTTCATCAATTTCAAAAATCGATACTGCATAATTATTGTTCAGTAAATCACGCACCAGTTGTTTGCAAATTCCCTGGGCGCCCCCGGTTATAATTACGTGCTTTTGCATATGATTTATCTTCAACAATAAAGTTAATTAATTTTCTTCTTTCTGCTCAATGAGATTTTCTGAAGTAGAAAACACTACATTTTTGTAGGATTGTCCTCTATTTCTTACAAAAAAGAAATGTTGAGTGGTAGGGTGGGTTTTTCAAATGGCTGGATTTCAGAGAACTGTCTTTTTTGGTATTTCATTTGCCCTGTTCGTGCCAAACAATTTAAATGTGCAGGATATGAGAGTGCTATTACCCATTGCCGGAAGAGAAACAGGAAGAGAGAAAATCGCACGAGGTTTTCACAATGCTAAATTGGTGTGTATCTACGATTCGGAGTCGAAAGCGTTTGAGTGGAAGGAGACTTCAGAAATTAGTCCGAATCCGGGCGATCTTACCCACGAACTGAAACGTATGCAAATAAACACTATAATCAGTGGCTATATTCCACCAATGGTTTTGCAAATTTTTACCCGAAACGGCTTTTCAGTATTAAAAGCACGCGGTAGTAATGTAAATGAAAATATTAGCTTTTTTACTCAAAACCAGCTGGAATCGTTTACATCGCAAGCCGCACGCGAATTGTGGGGTTGCGAAAGTGGTTGTCATTCATGCAGTTCAACATCATGTAAAAACTAATTTTATGGCTATTGATAAAGCAATAACATTCTTAAAAAGGGCAACGGCCGAAAGCGATTTCAGGAAAGAATGCTATAAAGCGCAGTCGAAGCAAAAACTGATGGAAGAAATTGGCTTTGATGAAGTTGAGTTTGATGATGCTGTAAATATGCAACTGGTAAAATGCCAAAGCTATGAACAGGCCGAAGTTTATCAACAAATCCGCATGTGGTTTTTATCGTTATAATTATTTAATCGTCCTGACAAGAAAACTTTGTCGTTTTTTTATCAGGTTTACAATATAGAGTATGAATTACAGAGATTTAGAAGCAGTTAGGCAAATTGTTAATGAGGCAAGCGGACTGGAAATTAGTTATGCTTACGAAGATTTGGTTTTCCCGGAGCATGGAGCTTTTATTATTCAATTTGATGAAGAAAGTAATGACAAACTCCATTGTCATTTTCATGAAGATTGTAATCAGAAAGATGCAAAGAATATTTATGCCAATCTTAAAAACGAGAGTGCAAAGCGCAAATGCGATTTGGTGCATGGAAAAGCATTCAATTTTGAGCAAGTGGGAGACAATATTCAAATTCGTTTCTTGTAAACAGGGGAATTTCATATTCAGGTGTTCGAACATTTTAGCTCGGCGGCATTTCCTTTAACTATGCTTTCATTTTTATATTGGGTGGTCCGATAATCTTTAATTTGTTACAATATGATGGTATTTGTTAACAGATTAATTAAAATTCTCATATAAAGAGAAAATTCTTTTTTTCTGCAGTCGAATTGTGGGGTATAAAAAAAAAACTCCTTTTATTTTGCCACAGGTCTGTCTATTTTGGGGTATAATTCCGAAAAGATGTAAAATATTTTTCTGCCACCTTGTAATAAGTGGGGGTGATGTGAATTATTGGTTTGTTAATTTGATGCCATAATAGTTGTTTTGGTCCTAAAAAGATAGTTAAATGTTAATTTTAGTAGAAAATTGTCACAGATGATTTTGTAGTATTGACAAAGTGATTATTTTTGGAGCAAAATAATTGACAGCTTAGAAAATTAACAAATATGTGTGGAATTGTTGGAGCATTTGATTTAAAAGTTAAGGCAGAAGATCTTCGTCCTCAGGTGCTGCTGATGAGTAAAAAGGTACGTCATCGCGGCCCTGACTGGTCGGGTATATACTGTGGTGAAAAAGCAATAATTGCTCATGAACGTCTTTCAATTGTCGATCCTGAATCAGGGGGACAACCTTTATACAGTAAAGACAGGAAATTGATTTTAGGTGTAAATGGGGAAATCTATAACCACCGCGAGATTCGAAAAAAATACCAGGGAAAATATGAGTTTATGACAGGCTCAGACTGTGAGGTGATCCTGGCATTATATAACGATAAGAAGGAAAAGTTTCTGGACGATATGAACGGGATTTTTGCCTTTGCTTTGTACGACGAAGAAAATGATGCATATCTGATTGGTCGCGACCACATTGGTATCATTCCTTTGTACCAGGGATGGGATAAGTGGGGGAACTATTATGTTGCCTCTGAATTGAAATCGCTTGAAGGATCGTGCACAAAGATTGAAGAGTTTCCTCCGGGGCACTATTTATACAGTAAAGAAGGAACTATTCAAAGATGGTATAACCGCGAATGGCAGGAATATGATAATGTGAAAGACAATCCTGCAAACGTTGAAGAATTGTCGCAAGCACTTGAGGATGCCGTACAACGTCAGTTAATGTCTGATGTTCCTTATGGAGTATTGCTTTCCGGTGGTTTAGATTCATCGATCACTTCGGCTCTGGCTAAAAAATTCTCATCAAAACGAATAGAAGACGGTGGCGAAAAAGATGCCTGGTGGCCACAATTGCACTCCTTTGTAATTGGTCTTGACGGTTCACCCGATTTGGCTGCCGCCCGTAAAGTTGCCGATCATATCGGAACTGTTCACCACGAGATTCATTATACAATTCAGGAAGGTCTGGATGCAATCAGGGACGTAATTTACCACATTGAAACATATGATGTAACTACTGTTCGTGCATCAACGCCTATGTACATGCTTGCACGTGTAATTAAGTCGATGGGAATTAAAATGGTACTTACCGGTGAGGGTGCCGACGAGATTTTTGGTGGTTACCTGTATTTCCACAAAGCACCAAATGCCGAAGAATTCCATAAAGAAAGTGTACGGAAAGTTAGCCGCTTAAATATGTACGACTGTTTACGTGCCAATAAATCGTTGGCTTCCTGGGGTGTTGAAGGACGTGTGCCTTTCCTCGATAAGGAATTCGTGGATGTAGCTATGCGTTTTAATCCTGAGGCCAAAATGGCAAAAGACGGAAAAATGGAGAAACACTGTTTGCGCGAAGGATTTGCAAAATATCTTCCTGAAGAAGTTGCTTGGCGTCAGAAAGAACAGTTCTCGGATGGTGTAGGATACGGTTGGATTGACACATTAAAGCAAATAGCCAACGATAAGGTTACTGACGAAATGATGGAAAATGCTAAATATCGTTTCCCGGTAAATCCACCAATGAACAAAGAAGAATATGTGTATCGCGAAATTTACAGCGAACATTTCCCTTCTGATGCGGCTGCAGCATGTGTGCCATCCGAGGCTTCAATAGCATGTAGTACAGCTGCTGCTCTGGAGTGGGATGCTTCGTTCCAGGGGAATGCCGATCCATCGGGTCGTGCGGTAAACACTGTGCATTCGCAGGGAGCAACATTTAAGGATATTAAAAAGAAATAAATTTTAATTTATTATCAATCATACAAAAGAGCCATTCGTGTTATGCGGATGGCTCTTTTGCATAAGTATAATTTTTTTGCCCGTTACAGATTAATTTATTTGGCTTTTAGTTGTGAAGATAAAGTGCTAGCCACAAAGCGCAATAAAATTACGAATAAGCTTATGATTGTAAAATTCCGGGTGAAACTGACTGGTGTATAAAGGTTTGTCTTCATGTTTCATTAACTGGTTTGTGCAGGTTTTCGCTGTAGCAAGTAATTCAAAATTATGGGGTAGAGTTATGGAGTCGTTGTGCATTTGTTTCACGATGAATTTCTTTGGCAGGCCGGTAAAAAGTAAATCGGAATAGACGACCTCTACCTCAAAATCGCCTGATTCCGGCTCTTCGCTACGCAGCATTTTGGCACCATATAAATAACCTGTAATATGATGTCCTGCACATATTCCAAGCACCGGCTTTTCAAATTTTTTTATCCATTGAAAATAGGGGGCGTGATGTTCAACAATGTCATCGCCTTGTGGCGATCCGGTAAGGATTGCGCCGTCATATTTATTAAAATCCGTGTTCGTACAATCGGCATATTCAATAAATACCGGGGAAAAACCTGCTTCTCTGATCAGTGCTTCAATCGGCTCAGCAAACTCCCGTATTCCCGGTTCGGCATTATTTACCACAAGTATTTTAAGCATTAAATTTTAGTTTGTCGAGTTCCATAATTGTGGCATAACGTCCCATTTCAATCAGTTCCCTGGCTTTGTAAAAATCGTAAGTCCCGGCGGCATCGCGCGATACACTGATTAAAACATCGGGTTGACCATTTTTAATGGAGTAATCCACCTGTTTTAACATTCCTGCTGCCAGCGATTGGTCGATTAGTGAAAGAAATCCAAGACGTTCTTTCTTTTCTTTGGGATGGTGGATGTGAAGAAAATCGTAGAATTCGTTGATCCATTTCTTGTAAGAAGATTCTTTCTCAAGAATATCTTCCTGCTCTTTAAATTGATGAGGAATGGGAATGGATGCATTTACGTGAACCGCTACCAATAAATCACCCGGATGACGTTTTACATTCGATATTGGTAAGTTGTTCATTACTCCTCCATCAACCAAAACCGCACCTTTCGATGAGATAGGTGTAAAAACAGTTGGAATGGAAATGGAAGCACGTATTGCATCAAATAAACTTCCCGAGGTAAAAACCACCTCTTCACGTCGTTTTAAATCAACAGATGTGGCAGCAAAATCGACAGGGAGGTCTTCGATCAGGGCTTCGGGTACAAACTCTTTTATGCGTGTTAATACTTTCTCTCCCTTTATAAGACCGTTACCTCCAAACGAAAAATCCACCATCTTAAACATATCATGACGTTCGAGCGAAGTGGCCCATTCTTTAAACTCTTTTAATTTCCCAAGAGCAAAAATACCACCAACAAGTGCTCCCATAGAGGTGCCTGATATTGAAGTAATTGTATATCCGCGTGCTTCCAGCTCTTCAATAACTCCAATATGGGCCATTCCGCGCGCGCCTCCTCCCGACAATACCAATGCAATATTCTTGTTCATTTAAAAAACTTTAAGAACATGCAATTTAAGCAAATTCGTAACGATTATTATTTCTTTAGAATTATTCATTTTAAAGAATGTATAGAATACTTATCTTCGACAATTATAATTTTATTAAAAACTGTACGATGAGAAAGTTATTGATTGCCTTATTAAGTGTAGTGTTATTTGCCTGTTCGCAGCAGAAAGGCTACAAAATATCAGTTCAAATTGATGGTGCTGAGGGAGAAGTTACGCTTGGAAAAGCCGTTGGAGGACAACTCGTAGGTGTTGACACTGCCGTATTTGTTAATGGGGTAGCTGTGCTTGAGGGCGAAGTGGAATACCCCGAAATGTTATATATGTCGTTAAATGGTGGTAGCGCAAGAAAGAGCATTTTTGTGGAGAATACCGAGATGTCGGTAACCGGGAAGATTGATTCCATTGATGCAATTATCGTTAGCGGTTCAACAACTCACAATGAGTATAAGAGTTTAAATGATGAGATGTCAAAAATTGCCGAAGAGTATATGGCTGTGTACCAGGAAGCACGTAAAGCAAGTGTAAATGGCGACACCGCTCAAGTTAATATTCTAATGAATCAGGTAGAAGAAATCTATGGAAGTATTTTTAAACTTCAGGAAGATTTTATAAGGGAGCATCCGGCTTCGTACGTTACTCCATCTTTGCTGGCCCAAATTGAGCCCGAAATGGATGGCGAGAAACTGGCGGAGTTGGTTTCTTCACTCGATCCAAAGCTGGAGCAACTGCCGGTTATTATTGAGATTAAGAACAGAATTGAGAAAATGAAAATACTAGCTGTTGGTAAAATTGCTCCTGATTTTACGCAGAATGATACGGAAGGGAATCCGGTGAAGTTCTCCGATATTTATTCAAAAAATGAATTGACGTTAATCGATTTTTGGGCAGCGTGGTGTGGCCCTTGTCGTGCCGAAAACCCAAATGTAGTGTCCACTTATCAAAAATATAAAGATCAGGGATTTGGAGTTCTTGGTGTGTCGCTCGATCAGGACAAGGCAGCCTGGCTAAAAGCAATTGAAGACGATGGTTTAACCTGGAATCATGTGTCGGATTTGGCGTACTGGAACAATGCTGCTGCAGAACTTTACGCTGTAAGAAGCATTCCGGCGAGCTTTTTAGTTGATAAGAATGGAAAGATTGTTGCCAAAAATAAAAGAGGAGAAGAATTGCAGAAAACGGTTGAAAGTTTTCTGGCCAATTAATAGTATTATTTTACAAAGAGGCCGTTTTTGCGACAATCAGCAAAAACGGCTTTTTTATGCTTACAGCTTTAATCTCAAATACCTCTTATGTCAGCAAAAAAGAAGCTAATAATCAGTAGTTTCCGATACTTAAATCAGCAGAAATATTACTGTAAGTTCAAGCTTGATCATGTATTTTTGTAAGTACAAACCAGAAAAGTATTGAAAGTAGAAATTTATCTTTAGTTCACTGATTAAGTTGTGTTAGAAGGAAGAGGTGGAGAGCCGATTATGGATGTGTGACTTTTATACGTTATTTTTTAGAACTAGAGAAAGGGACAGAAAAGATCCTGACAGTTGTCAGGATCTTTTTTTTGTACCAAATAAATGTGTTACATCAGGGATCACATTGAATTTATGGTGGAGGATTATTTTATCGAGACCAGAGAATTGCGGCGCAAACAATCATTTTGTTTCAAAGAACCTGCCGGTTGCACCTAGTTTTTAAACCGGGGCGAAATTCTTCCGGATGCTATTCGGAATCGTATGCCCCGGGCTAAAGTAAGTCGCAGTTTCAGCGCTCTATACTTTTCATATGTTTCAACTTACAGCGCTGAAAGTGCTGTTCAGTTCAGCCTTGGGCAAAGCTAATTGTCGGCAGGCAATTACGGCGCCTAAGGAAAATATGTTATGCATTTAAAAAGGCGCAAATGCAAAAGCAGATTGAAACACTGAACCTCCCTGCGCCGCATCTTTGTAGATATTTGAACGATCAATCAACCTGATTTTACAGGTGAGCCTGTATCCCCTGGATTTTTGAAGTGATCATACATCAGCCGTATATCATATTGATTTGAATAAATCCTTACATTTGCGCATGCAAAATCATTTTGGAGAAATAGCCGGAGTCCTTACTGCCGTTTTCTGGACAGTTACTTCGCTGGCATTCGAATCGGCCGGCAAAAAAGTGGGCTCACTGGCGGTTAATCTCATTCGTTTGGTTATTGCCTTTTTCCTGGTTGGAACTTACAGTTGGATAGCACGTGGTTTCTTTTTCCCAACCGACGCAAGTATGTATGCC
>DASQBW010000012.1:0-3081 GCA_035635015.1 Draconibacterium sp.
GTTTACCAGTTGTACAATGCTGTTGCTGTTTGCCGACGATTGCTGGAACCGTTTGTAATCAATTTCCCTTCTGCGTTTCATAAAAAGAAGTACCCAGCCAATGTACAGCACACTTCCAATGAAGAAAATACCAAGGATTCCTAAATGATAAGAGGCCATAATAAATGTGTACATGATCAGTGTAATAAATGCAAACACAATGTTTATGAGCGAACCGGTAAGGAATGATTGAATACGGCTGTGATCTGAAATTCGTTGCATAATATCGCCAATCATTTTAATATCGAAAAAGGCGATGGGCAATTTCATAAGTTTTATCAGAAAATCGGTGATAAGTGATATACTAACACGGGTGGTAACATGCAGTGTTATCCAGCTGCGTATAAGCCCGTTGGCGGTTTGTCCGAATGTTAAAACCATTTGTGCAATAAGCACCATTACAATAAATGCCAAATCGTTGTTGTTAATACCGTAATCAACAACAGATTGTGTTAGAAAAGGGAAGATGGCACTGATCATGGTTCCGGTTAACATTCCCAGTCCCAGTTGAATGATATATTTGCGGTATGGGCGTAGATAGCCAAGCAAGTACAAAAATTTGAGTTTCCCTTTATCCTCGTCTTCCTGCCGGTAAAAATCGGGTGTTGGCTCAAAAAGTAAAGCAGCACCTTCTCTTTCCCCTTCATTTTTAGTGCTCAGCCAACAATTTAGAAATTCCTGTTTAGGATATGATAATAGTTTTCCCAGGGCAGGGTCGGAGACATATACCAGCGTATCTTCATCATTTTCATTTTTCTCCGCATTTTTTATTCCTTTACCAAAGGGAAGAATTTTCCTTTTTTTCTTTATTTGATAAACCACCACAAAATGTCGTTGTTTCCAGTGCACAATACAGGGCAGGGGGACTTCATCTCTTAACTCCTCCCAGGTTAGCCGGTAGCCTTTTGTGCGGAAGCCGATATTTTCGGCCGCCTCACTAATACCCAACATAGAAACTCCTTCGCGGGTAATATAGGAACGGCTACGCAGATATTGCAGGCTGTAACTTTTACCGTAATATTTGGCTACCATACGCAGGCAGGTAGGTCCGCAGTCCATTTTATCCAGTTGTTTATAGGATGGAAATTTGTTCATACTTTTGACTAATAACAGTTAGTTTATTTAATATTTTTTTAATATCCGCAATATGTCATAATCCTGTAATCCCTGCTATCACTAGCCTGTCGAAGAGCTTCTCTCCGAAATATCTACGATTGAGTTTATATACAAATTCGTTCAGATACATTTGAAGATATTTACCTTTGATTTTGTGATAGTTTCCTAACAAATTTCGCTTTGCATTACTGATAGTAATATGCACCCAGCGCAGTGTCTCTTTTGTGAACTGATCGCTGGACTTTTCAGATACATGCAGCTCAACATAGTCGGAAATGTTAACATACGAAGTGCTATCATCGGTAAGAACAATACTCATTTCATCAAATGATTCCTTTATTGTTCCATCTATTTCTTCTGCAGTATGTGAATGTGAACCTAAGACCTTAGCTTTAAAGTATCTGCATTGACTGGTCTTCTTTCCCGTTTCAATATCTTCAAGCTGTGTTGATTCCGCCATAATTGATACATTGGCTTTCCCTGCTGCACCACGACCCCGCTTTGCTTTGGCTTTTTCAACTTCAGAGGATTCAATCGTAAAATAACCTTCGTCCATTTCAATCATACCTTCCAATGTATAACGGGCATCCCTATTGCCCATAGCCCTACGCAATTTATGCACCATATACCACACGGGTTCGTAGCGTTTTAAACCAAGTTGTTTCTGTATTTCTTTACTGGAAAAACCCTTTTTAGTTGCTGCCATCAGGAACATTGTTTTATACCATATTAAAAATGAAAGGTTTGAACCCTGCATGATTGTTCCGCTTCGCAATGAGGTGCGACTTCTACAGTTCTTGCATTCATAACTCCACCTGCTTTTTATCCAGTAATGCTTATCGTGGCCGCATCTTTGGCAAGCTACCCCAATCTTGTCTCGTTCAGCCTTAAAATGATTCCTGCAAGCTTCCTCACTATCGAAATGGGCTTTAAAACTAAAAATGTTCATTAGCTTATTGTTTTAACTGACTTAAAGATAGTGAATTATAGATAATTATGGGTGTTTGCGGATATTCCATTATTTTTTTATTGAGTTTAAAATATCTGTCTCAGTTTCATTAAAAAGCTATTCATCCAGAGTATTAACATATAAAAAATATAGTCCTGATTATTTTTAAACATGAAGTGTTCAATTACATACAATTTGGCATGCATGGATTATTGGGTTCAAATAATTTATGATCAAATACTCATTACACCGTAATGAAATTTATGTTATTACATGACATAAATTAGGCTTACCAATAACATGTTCGTAATCTGAAGGCGATGGGCATAGCCATTTATACAGACAATTACTACAAGGTAATATATTATTACGAATTCTTAACCAGGATGAGGTACTATTTAATTCCTTACAAATCATCTCGTTTACAGAATCATTTATTGTACCCAATGGTGGCTGATGAATATTCGCATAAACGTTACCATCTGCTTTTAATGTTAGTTTTCCAAAATTGTTTGTATTTAGTACCTGATGAGCAAATATTTCCCTTTTAGTTAGTTGATTACACTGAATCTCTTCTTCTGTTAAGAAAACAAACTCTTCAAAAAAATCGTAATTATTACCATTGAAAAATGGCAAAATTTCATAGTTTTCAAGCTTATACATGTCAATAAAGTCTTCGACTTCATTATAATTCAGCTCTGAAGATATGTTAAATTGCCAAAAGCATTCAATATTCGCATTTTCGATTAAATTAAAAAAATACAATAATTTTTCAAGGTCAAAATCAGGATCTATTGAAATTTTGACTTGATCTATTTCCTCTTTCCATCTCATCAATTTAACTAATGACCTAGGAAGATATTCTAATTTTAAATAAATCCTTTTTGTGACATTGTATTGATTCAATTCACTTATCAATAGATCAAAAGAGGGGTATTCAAATAATTTATCACCACACAGATTAATTACGTGAAGAG
>DASQBW010000013.1:0-3783 GCA_035635015.1 Draconibacterium sp.
TCGAGGCAAAGTTGCAAAGGTATCCGTAATACATTTTGAATAGCTTTTCAAAAGCTTGTTCATGGCCCTGCTGAATATTTTCGAATAATCTTTTTTCTTCGAATGTGTTCATGTACAAATAGTTCTATCCGTACTTGCTAAGTTAGGAAAAAGAAATCCTTTGCGAAAGACCAAAATTATGTTTAAAAATCTGTCATTTTGTGCTTTGAATTAAGCTGTTATTTTTGTCGATCTAAATTATCATCAACAAGAATGAAAAAGCAAGAAAAAATAAAATTTCCCAGAGCATTTTGGGTGGCTAATGCGGTTGAACTATTTGAGCGTGCGGCCTATTACGGGGTGTTTATTGTTATCACACTGTATTTATCGCGAATTTTAGGATTTAACGATTTTCAGGCCGCAATTCTGGCCGGATCATTTTCGGCAGGACTTTACCTCTTGCCCACATTTGCCGGTGCAATTGCCGATAAAATTGGCTTTAAAAAATCCTTGCTGATTGCTTTTTCATTACTTTCTATCGGTTACTTTTCGATGGGTGTACTGCCAACAATGCTCGAATCGTCGGGTTTGGTAGAATATACCAAAACCACGCAGTTTAACGGGCTTCGTGAAAGCAGTTTGAAGTGGATTATCGTTCCGATTATGATTGTGATTATGATTGGTGGATCGTTCATTAAATCGTGTATTACAGGAACTGTTGCTCGTGAAACAACCAAAGAAACCCGTGCTCAGGGGTATTCTATATTTTATATGATGGTGAATATTGGTGCTTTCTCAGGCAAAACCATTGTTAAGCCGTTGCGCGATGCTATGGGTAACGAAGGACTAGTTACGCTTAACTACTTTGCAGGCGGAATTACCCTTTTGGCCGTACTTGTTGTTGCTATATTTTATAAAGCCAGTCGTTCACAAGAAGAATCTAAGAGTTTTTCGCAGATTTTCGATGCCTTGATTAAAGTGTTATCCAATGCGCGTTTAATTACACTTATTATCATTATCACCGGCTTTTGGATGGTACAACATCAATTGTATGCCACCATGCCTAAATATGTATTACGACTTGCAGGCGAAGGCAGTGCTATTTCGTGGTTTGCCAACGTAAATCCACTGGTGGTTTTTCTTACCGTTGGTTTTGTTACACAACTCATGCACAATAAAACATCGCTGTTCTCCATGTCCGTGGGGATGTTTATTATGCCCGTTTCAGCACTTTGTATGGCTTCAGGGCATTTAATGGGCAGCGAACCCATTTTAGGTCTTCATCCCGTTGCTTTTATGATGATTGTGGGAATTGTTTTTCAGGGTTTGGCAGAAACGTTTATTTCGCCGCGCTACCTCGAGTATTTTTCCTTACAGGCGCCAACCGGCGAAGAAGGACTGTATCTTGGATTTAGCCATTTACACTCGTTTCTTTCGTCTATCCTTGGTTTTGGATTGTCGGGCTGGCTGCTTACCAAATACTGCCCTGATCCGCTTTTGTATGATTCGCACACCGAATGGGAAGCTGCTTCAGTAAATGCACATTATATCTGGTTTTATTTTGTTGGAATTGCTTCTTTATCAGCTATTTCATTAATTGTTTATGGAAAAGTTGTAAAATACATCGACCGTAAAAAGCAAACTTTGAACTAATATTTTGCTGATTCGGATTGTTGCTGTGTAAAAAAGGAATAAAGCTCAAATAAGGGATAGGTGAACGCTTCTAAAAATTGTTAAAACAAAAATCTGCATAGTTTTTAAATAATATTTTGCTGATTCGGGGTAAATAGTTAGTTTTGCACACCAATTTTCCGAAAAGGAAGTTTGCCCGGGTGGCGGAATTGGTAGACGCGCTGGATTCAAAATCCAGTTCTGGCAACGGAGTGCGGGTTCGATTCCCGCCCCGGGTACTTTTGGAAGTTCTGATATTCAAGTAATTACAAAAAATTATGAGTAGAATATCAGAACTCCCACCAAAAGTCCCACCAAATCCACTACCTTCGCAAAGTCTTGCAGCAAGCATCAAAGAAATGGCAATCAAAAAGAAATATAAAGAACCAAAGATTGTCCGGGCTAAAAGAGGTTGGTTTATTGCACTTCCTTATGAATATCCTGACACACCGGGTAAATACAAGCGTTTTGAGATTTCAGCCGGAATTAATTATATCCGGGATCTGGATGAAAGAGAACAAGAAGCTCAGTCACTACTAAAAGAAGTAAAAAGGGCTTTAAAGGCTGGTTTTGATCCTTTCTTTGCCGGAATGGAAGAACAGTTCGCCAAATCAATTACAAAGAAAATTGAGGGCATTGAAAGAACTGAGGGGGTTGTTCCAATGTGGACAATTACCGAAGGAATTAAAAACTTTCAGGAATACTGCATTAAGAAAAATCTCTCCAACAATACGGTTCGTACATACAATACGTTCATCACAAATTTTTCTTCCTGGTTAGAGGAAAACGAAATGGAAGAATTAATGGCCTCAGAAATAACAGAAAATACGATTCTCGGATTTTTAGATGAATCATTCGATGAAGAAGGCTGGACACCTAGAACGTATAATAACCACCTAAGATTTTTCAATACCTTGTTTTCGCGCATGTTAAAGTTAGAACGCAAGGAGAATAAAGAAGTCAGCTATCATCTCGAATTAGGCGATATAGAATTTAAAAAGGACAGGGCAGAAAAAAACCGCTATTATTCTCCGACTGTCGTCAATATGGTTAAACGAGAACTTGAACACATGCCTGAACTTTTCCGGTATGTAAACTGGATTTATTACAGCTGCATGCGAACCAGGGAAATTAGATTGCTCCAAATAAAACATATTGATCTCGAAGCCCGGCAAATTAAAGCAATAGGACCAACAGCAAAAACCGGTGACAGGTTTGTGCCGATTTGTGATGAGCTTAAAGATTTAATTTTGTCAATGGGAATAATGAAACTTCCACAAGATTATTATGTCTTCGGAAAATCCGGAATTCCATCAGCAAATAAGGTACACAAAGATTATTTCTCAGAACGATACAAACCAATTAAGGATAAATTGGGGCTCGATAATAAATATACCCTTTACGGGTGGAAGCACACACGTGTGGTAAACTTATTAATGGCCGGGTACACAGACCAGGAAGTAATGAGCTTGACCGGACACCGGGATTATAAAAGTTTCATGGCCTACAAACGTGAGCTGGTTGTAGATACTTCTGCGATGAAAGGTAAAACAATAGGTTTTTAATGGTATAATAATTGTTTGTAAAGTTGTAAACTAATGATTTAGATCCATGAGAATCCTTTTTAAAATAATATTCATGCCCATTCTTGTATTTGCCTCTTACTCTTCATTGATGAATGGTTTTGTTTATAATAAAACTGATGATCTCATTGGAGGAGCCGCACTTGCTTTGCTATTTGTATTTTGGGTATATAGATTGGTATTTCCGAAAAGGAAAGACTATCATTAATGGTAGCTGTATCTCTTTCTTGTATTGCACATGTTGAGTTATTTTTCATTAAATCAATTCTGTTGGCTGGCTTCCATTCTTTAGATCAAAAAATAAGTATAGTACTCTGCATGTAAATTTCTTTTTCTTTAGTTACAAAAAATATGTGAATCAATCGGTGGAGTAAAAACTTATTGATAATTACGTTGTAAACTAAACCAAAGGTTGATATTATTTCTCAAAATGGATGTATTATGTATATTTGATTGACAGATAAGTTAGTTACTACACATTTTGAGAGCCAGAAATATAGATAGAAGTTGCATAAAATAGTAATTGAACAAATATCAGAATTAATTAAAG
>DASQBW010000014.1:0-4994 GCA_035635015.1 Draconibacterium sp.
CCGAAACGAAGGCCGCTATTGGACAAGAACTTGGTGCTGATTTTGAGTTGGTGAACTATACTTTTGGAGAAGAAGCGCAGACGAATAATTCCCTAAGTTTTTCGGAAAAAGGATCGAACTACAGCAATTTAATAAATAGTATTACCAACAACCATTTTAACCAAAACATAGGAGCTGTAATTATTGCCGGAGACGGAATTTACAACCAGGGGAAGAATCCGCTTAACATGCTCGACCAGGTAAGTTTTCCAATTTATACCATCGGCTTTGGCGATACAACAGTTGTTGCCGACGCCCGTGTGCAAAATGTACGCGTTAATCGCACCGCATTCTCAGGCAACAAATTCCCGGTTGAAGTCGACCTGATGTTTTCCAAACTTCAAAACACTCCATTAAAGGTGTCGCTTCTGAATGGAAATGAAGAACTCCAAAGTGTGGTTGTTACCCCACGCAACGATAATTTTTTCGATACGAGACAATTTATTCTTGAGGCAGGTTCTGCCGGACTAAAGCACTATTCAGTGCAAGTTCAACCGGCTAATAACGAACGAAACACCGAAAATAACCGTGCCAATTTTGTTATTAATGTACTGGAGAACAAACAAAAAATACTGATTATCTCAAACGGATCCCATCCCGATATTGGAGCAGTAAAAAATACACTCGACGAGCAAAAAACATACGATGTTTCTGTTTTTACGGAAGAACCCTACCCTGCCGACCTGAGCGACTTTAACCTGCTACTATTAAACCAGCTGCCAAGCACCGGAAAATCAACAGCTGAGATAATTGAGAAAGCAACAAACAAGCGCCTTCCTATTCTTTTTATTATCGGTAACCAAACTTTTCTTCCCCAATTAAATGTACTCGGCCAGGGTGCAACAATCGAACCGCTTGCCGGCAGCGGCGAGGAAGCTCAATCTGTATACAATCCAAATTTTGCCACTTTCAACTTATCGGAAGATCTGATTGATTTAATCCCTGCATTTCCTCCACTACAGGTTCCGTTTGCCAACTACGAACTCGATGCTGAATTTACTCCTTTGCTCTTTCAAAAATTAAAAAGTATTACAACCGGAAAACCAATTATAGCAACCGGGAAATTGGAAGGCCAAAAAAGAGGTTTTATTTTTGGTGAAGGTATATGGCGCTGGCGCTTGTTCGATTATTACCAAAACCAAAGCCACACACATTTTAACGAGTTGGTAAACCAACTCATCCAGTACCTCGCCCTGCGTGAAAATGAAGATAATTTTATTGTTGAATTTAATAAAGTTTACACTGAAGTAGATGACGTAATCTTAATGGCGGAAGTGTATAACGATGCTTTTGAACAAATAGCTTCGGAAGAAGTAAACATTATATTGAACAATGAACAGGGTGATGAATATAACCTAACCTTCGATGTGCAGGGAAAAAATTATTACCTCAATGCCGGGCATCTGCCTTTAGGTGATTATAACTTTATGGCAGATGTTACCATTGGAGACAAGACCTACAATGAAACAGGAAATTTTACCATTATACCGCTGAATATTGAGAACGTTGTAACACAGGCAAACCACACACTTTTATACCAGCTTTCTTCATTAAGTGGGGGCAAATTTTACCAGCCTGCAGAAATAGAAAACCTGATAAACGAGCTAAAAAACGCCAACAAACCGAAAGCCACCAGTTATTTCCAGGAAATGGTAAATGAGCTGCTAAACCTTCGCTGGATTTTCCTTGTTTTATTAGTACTCTTAAGTACGGAATGGTTTTTGAGAAAGTATTGGGGAGTTTATTAAAATTAAATTCAATTGTTGCATATGGGTTCGTTTAAACTAACAAATTACATTGTACTTATTGGCATTGTACTTTTATCTTATGCATGCGCCCCTACCAAACGTATTTTGGTTGAATTCCCGCAATCCCCCACAAAAGAAATTACACAAGACGTTCAAAGCCTGTTGTTGGTGAACCGTACAACTGATGACAGTTATTCGGATTCGCAAACCGACTCGCTACAAAAAATCTTCTACGAAAACAATTTTAAACTGGACACTATTATTAATGATCTTACAGCGGTTGACACAACACTCATAGCACTTGGAGACTTGCTTTTTGAATCGGGAAGATTTGATTATGTAATTCCCGAAGACCGCTATTTAGATGCCAACAAAAATGCTTTTTTTAGCGCTTTAATGGAATGGGACCAGGTAGCAGAACTTTGCGAACGCTATAATACCGATGCCATTCTTTCAATGGATATGTACAAAACACGCATCGTTACACAGTTGGAAGAAGAGTCATTATTTGATTCAAATCTGGGATCTTTTATTTCGGTGGCAGGTGCTAAAATGGCTGTTATTTACGAAGCACTATTCAGAATATACGATCCACAACAGGAAGTAATCCTCGCAACAGAAGTATTTCAGGATACATTGCTTTGGGAAGATTACTCAACAGATCTTAGGGCACTATTTTCAGGGTTTACCCCGGTAAAACAAGCTTTAACAGAAGCAGGTATAGCCCTTGCCCTGGATTTATCGGAAAAAATAAGCACGGGATGGAGAAGTGAATACCGTGTAATATTCAGCAAAGGAAGTCCCGAATTAAAAAATGCTGCGGCACATACCGACTCTGGAGACTGGACACAAGCAATAGAAATATGGGAGTCAATTAGCCGTAATTCAAAATCTAAATCAGAAAAAAGTAAGGCACTCTTTAATTTGGCCACAGCATGCGAAATCCGGGGAGATATTAACTGCGCATTAAATTACGCATTGGAATCGTACAACACATCTTATCATCCTTTAACATACCAGTACCTTGAACTCCTGGAAAGGAAGAAAAAGGGTCAATAAAATTAAAATTATGAACCGACTCATTATCTGGATCCTGCTATTAACCGTTATTTCCGCTTGTACCGTATATAAAGAATATCCTATTGAGATCTACAAACCCGGTGAAATAGCCTACCCACCTGACGCAGAGAACGTAGCTATTGTTTACAGAAATTTCAAATACAATGGCGATACACTTCAGCATTATTATCAGGATGATTTCCAACTCCGGAAGGCAAAAAATGATCCTCAGGAGTTGGATAGTTTACTGGCAAATATATGCATAAGCGAAATGGCTCATAACCTGAAAGAAGAGGGTACCTTTAAGGAAATTCGCATTTTCCCGGAGCTTTTTAAACCACACAACGGAGAAAAATTACCTCTTCTTGACACGAATATCCTACAGCAAATGGTATCAACTACTCAAACTGACTTGATCATTTCGCTTGAAACATATTCTTATTTTTATTCGGAATATTCATCAACCGCCGAAATGCCTTCAAAGTCGAACGAGGCAATTACGGCAGCGGTTTGGGCAGTTTATAATCCTTTAGAGAAAAAGTTAATTGAGCGGAAAACAATGATCGACACCATATTCTGGAATGCTTATGATGCCAATGGAAATTACCAGCGAAATGTAAATTTACCTCCGCGGTTAACAGCACTAAAAATTGCATCTCAAATGGTGGGCGAGAATTATTCGAAACGCTTTTTTGCCTCGTGGCAAAATGTTAATAGAATGTATTCGGTTCCGCCACTTCCCGACTTTGCCGCAGCCGACGAACTTGTTCAAAAAGGGAAATGGGACGATGCAATTATGCTTTGGAAACGCTATGCCGACGATAGCAACGGGAAAATGGCCATAAATGCCCGATACAATCTGGCATTAGCTTACGAAATGAAGGATGATTTTGATACGGCTGAAAAATGGTTGAATGCTTCACAACAAATCGCTACCGATTACCGTAGTAAAGAAGACCTGAAAATGATTTTAGCTTATAAAGTATTGCTGGCAAAAAGAAAAAGAGACATTGCTGATCTTAATCAACAGTAAATGAGGAATATCCGGCTAATCACAGGTTGTGTTGCTTTTTTTATTGCCACAGGTTGCAACACATTCTACAACATAAAAACGGTTGATATTGAAGTATTTGAACCCGCAAAAATGCGTTTCCCTGAAGCATACAGGAATGTTGCGGTCCAATATAACAATGTAAATATTTCTCCGAACAACTATTTTAATCGTTACAATGTATTTTTTGAAGAAGTAACTGAACCAGAAAATTCAGACAGCATTGCCTCAGAAATCTATTTTGATACATTTGTCGCTGAGCTTACAAAACAGGCTTTTTTTGATACCATTTTTACATTAAATAATCGGAATTACTCTACTGTAAGCATCAAAGATACCATTGATTATACCAGTATTCTAAACAAAGATTCAACCACATCCGAAGATTTGTCGTCCAACCAGATCAGCGTTCTTTCCTCCAGCTACTTTCTGAAACAATATTTGTCGCCCGTAAATTTTAAACCTGATACGCTGACTATAAATCCCGAGTTTGGGTTGTACACACCAGATCTGCTTGAGGCAACTCGGAACAAATGCGGTGCTGACCTCTTGCTTTCACTTGATTTTTTTGGAGCGATAGATGCCAGTTCGTACGATGCAAACACAAACCGTATTGGTGAGGAAGTGATAAACCTGGTGCTTTGGAGTTTTTACAGTCTGTCTGACAAAAGATATTTACGGGCACACTCGGATATGGATACTGTAAGCTGGATGGAATTCGCTGACAGTGAAAAAATGGCGGAACTGATACTGCCTCCGCGCAAAGATGCCATTTTTAACGCAGCAGAAATATCGGGTGAGAAATTCGCGGGCACACTCATTCCTCATTGGAAAAATGTCGAACGGATGTATTACACATCCGGACACATTGAGCTTAAACAAACCGATTTACTGATAAAAAATGGAGAGTGGCTTAAGGCCTCAAAAATCTGGAAATCGAACACCGAAAATAAAAACAAATCTATTGCTGCAAAAAGTATGTTTAATATGGGGCTTGCATGCGAAATGGAAGGAGAATTTGATGCAGCTCTGGAGTGGGTGGTTAAATCGTATCACCTTCTTGGGAAAAAATATGAGATTCATGCAAGCAATTGTAT
>DASQBW010000015.1:0-5262 GCA_035635015.1 Draconibacterium sp.
GCCCAGGACGGACGCCGTGGTGCACTTATGCTTTCGGTATCGATAAAACATCCCGACTCGGAAAGTTTTATTGATGCAAAAATGGAGCAGGGCAAAGTAACCGGTGCAAACGTATCGGTAAAAATACAGGATGATTTTATGCAAGCTGTTGAAGCCGGAGTAAACTACAAACAACAATATCCAATTAGTGGAAAAGCACAGTACACCAAAGAGACAGATGCCACTAAACTTTGGAAAAAAATTGTAAAAAACGCATGGAAATCAGCTGAACCCGGCATCCTGTTTTGGGATACCATTATCAATGAATCAGTACCAGATTGTTATGCCGACCTTGGTTACCGCACAGTTTCTACAAATCCTTGCGGTGAAATTCCATTGTGTCCTTATGATAGCTGCCGTTTATTAGCCATTAACCTGTATTCATACGTAGAAAATCCATTTACCAAGGACGCTAAGTTCAATTTCGAATTGTTTAAAGAACACATTCATTATGCACAACGCATTATGGACGACATTATCGATCTTGAATTGGAAAAAATTGATGCCATTTTAGAAAAAGTTGATGCCGATCCTGAAGAAGAAAATATAAAATTCACAGAAAAAAATCTTTGGCAAAGCATTCGCCGCAAAGCAAAAGAAGGCCGTCGTACCGGAATTGGTATTACCGCAGAAGGTGATATGCTGGCAGCCTTAGGCTTACGTTACGGAAGCGACAATGCAACAGATTTTTCTGAAGAAATACATAAAACGATTGCTGTTGAGGCATACCGCTCATCAGTTTACCTGGCAAAAGACCGTGGTGCTTTTACCATCTACGATGCTGAGCGTGAAAAAAACAATCCGCTCATCAACCGAATCAAAGATGCAGATGCCGGCCTTTACGAAAAAATGACAAAATACGGCCGCAGAAACATTGCATTGTTAACCATTGCTCCTACCGGAACAACCAGTTTAATGACACAAACCACATCCGGTATCGAACCGGTTTTCCTCCCAGTGTATAAACGTCGTAGAAAAGTTAATCCAAACGACAAAGACGTTCGTGTTGATTTTATTGATGAGGTTGGAGATCATTGGGAAGAATATACCGTATTCCATCGCCACTTTAAAACCTGGATGAAAGCCAATGGTTACGACACAACAGTTGAATACCCACAGGAAGAACTGGACAAAATGGTAGCCAAATCGCCTTATTACAAAGCCACATCAAACGATGTTGACTGGTTGAACAAGGTGCGTATGCAGGGAAAAATTCAAAAATGGGTAGATCACTCCATCTCGGTTACAATAAACCTACCTGCCGATGTAAAAGAAGAACTGGTTGGCCAGTTGTACTTCGAAGCATGGAAAAGCGGTTGTAAAGGAGTTACGGTTTATCGCGACGGGTCTCGTTCAGGAGTTCTTATTTCGAACGATGATAACCAGAAAAAAACAAAAGACGGAACTTTCCCGACCAAGCGGCCCGAAAAACTTGAAGCCGATGTGGTACGTTTCCAGAACAATAAGGAAAAATGGATTGCCTTTATTGGGTTAATGGATGGCCGACCATACGAAATCTTCACTGGTTTGCACGATGATGAAGATGGTATTCTGCTCCCTCGCTCAATAACTAAAGGTACCATTATTAAAAGCTGGGAAGGCGAAGACTCGCGTTATGATTTCCAATACATCAATAAACGTGGATACAAAACCACCATTGAAGGGCTATCGCATAAATTTAATCCGGTGTACTGGAATTACGCCAAGTTAATTTCAGGAACGTTACGCCATGGTATGCCTATTCATAAAATTGTTGAACTGGTAACCAGTTTACAGTTGGACAACGAAACCATCAACTCATGGAAAGCTGGTGTTGCACGCGCACTAAAAAAATACATTCCGGACGGAACAATTGCCGATGATGCCAAATGCGGTGAATGTGGTTCGGATGAGGTTGTTTATCAGGAAGGTTGTTTAACCTGTCTGTCGTGTGGCTGCTCTAAATGCGGATAATAAATTCGACAAACCATACTAAAAAGCCGGGATCATTTAGATTCCGGTTTTTTTGTGCATAAAAAATGCCCCATCAAAAAAAGATGAGGCATCAAATATATTTCTTCGCTTATAATTAAGCTTCAATCATTGCTTTGTATGCATCGGCATCCATGAGGTCATCCAACTCTGCTGTATCACTCATTTTTATCTTTATCATCCATCCTTTTTCGTACGGATCTTTATTCACCAACTCCGGGTCGTCAGCCAAATCTTCGTTCAACTCAGTTACCTCGCCACCAACAGGCATAAATAAATCAGAAACAGTTTTTACAGCTTCTACTGTACCAAAAGTTTCACCTTTATCAAGGCTCTCACCTTCTGTTTCAATCTCAACAAAAACAACGTCACCCAACTCGCCTTGTGCAAAATCGGTTATACCTACAACGGCGATATCGCCATCAACACGTACCCATTCGTGGTCTTGCGTGTATTTCAAATCAGCAGGAATATTCATATTAATAGTTTTAAATTTTTTAAATGGTAGAATACAAAATTCACCCTTCCAAACAAATCCGGCACTTCACACATTGGCTGGGTATTTCGTATTGAACTGCTTTTATGATTATTGTCAAAATTAATACAATTTGCCGAAAAACATATCCCATAAACCAATGCATTTCCCTGATTTTTATCGCATTTTACGAATAACACACCAAAATATGTGGTGCATTTTGTATTATTGCAGAAATTATTTGGGGCTTATGTATTCAAAAAAAATTACTTCGCTTGGGGAGCTCAAGGTTGCTGCAAAAGAACTAATTGCAACTTTTAAGAGTCACCGGGTATTTGCCTTCTACGGTAAAATGGGGGCCGGCAAAACCACATTCATCCAATCTGTTTGCAAAGAACTAGGTTCGGACGATAACGTGACCAGCCCAACTTTTGCATTAATAAACGAATACAATACAGCTAATCTTGATTCGATTTTTCATTTCGACTTCTACCGGATTAAAGCCATTGAAGAAGCTTTTGACCTGGGCTATGAGGACTACATCTACAGTGGAAGTTATTGCCTGATTGAATGGCCGGAAATGATTGAACCGCTATTACCCGAGAAAATGGTTGAAGTTACTATTGAAGTTAAGGAAGATGGTTCGCGGATAATAACTGCTAAAGAGATTTAATCATTTACGTTTTTTACCAACTTCTAACTTCTCCAATCTGACTTCGAATAAATTTTCTTTGAAAACTCCCCATTTGCTTGTAAATTGTGACTGTTGAATTCAGTAGAATAATTCGTAAATTTCAGTAATGGAAAAAGCAAAAGAAAAGGTATCGATACCAAAAACCATGCTTCTGCCTAAAGAAGAGATGTTGGAGGTAAAAAAGAAGGGGCAAAAAATTAAAATTGGAATCCCTTCTGATTTGTCAAAAGTTGAATACCGGGTTCCGTTAACGCCGCAAGCCGTTGATTTGCTGGTTTCTTACGGGCATGAAATACTGATTCAACGCGATGCGGGTAAATCTGCAAGCTATTCAAACGAGGATTACCAAAAAGCAGGTGCCACCATTGTTGAAACGAAAGAAGAAACTTTTCAGTGCGACATCATATTACGAATTGCGCCATTTAATTCAGAAGAAATTGATGCCTTGCGCGGAAACCAGGTAATCATCTCCAATATGCAGATTCAGGCACATTGCAGCGAATCTATTCAGAAAATGATGCAAAAAAAGGTGACATCCATTGCCTTCGAATACCTTGAAAACGAAGATGGATTCCTCCCCTTTGTGCATCAAATGAGCCAGATTGCCGGAGTTACTTCCATTACTATAGCAAGCGAATATTTAAGTAATTCCAGAAACGGAAAAGGCGTACTCTTTGGCGAGGTAACAGGTGTTACGCCTGCCGAGCTGGTAATTATAGGAACAAGTACTGCAGCAGAATATGCAGCCCGTGCAGCAATTGGTCTGGGCATTTTTGTAAAAGTATTCGACACTTCGGTTTACGAACTCAGTAAATTGGAAGAAAAACTTGGCCGCAGAATTTTTACCTCGGTTTTTTATCCCAAAGTTTTACGAAAAGCACTTATTTCAGCCGATGCCGTAATCGGAGCCACCTCTTTTAATACCCCTCCAAAATTTAAAGTGTCGGAAAATCTTGTAAAGCAAATGAAAGAAGGATCGGTAATTATCGATCTGAACATTAGTCAGGGTGGATGTTTTGAAACTTCCGAATGTACCGATTTTACCAACCCAACCTACATAAAACACGGGGTTGTGCATTATTGTGTACCCAATACTCCGTCGATGGTGGCTCGTACCGCCTCAATCTCGTTAAGCAACATTTTAATTCCAATTTTACTTTCTATTGGAGATAACGGAGGTGTTGACAATTACATCAAAGCCTCAAAAGGATTTAGAAAAGGAGTTTACGTCTACCATGGTATTCTTACAAGTCGCGATGTTGGACGCATGTTTAATCTACCGGCCAAAGACATAGATCTTTTACTCGCTGTTTTTTAACAACATGATGCTTTAGCAGATCTCCGGATTTCACTTCTAGTTTTCTTTCTGAACCAGAATATGAACAGAAATCGGATCAACTGTTACCTTTTCCGCTATCGTTTCTATTCCTTCTTCGTTAATGCTGTTGGCATTTGCAACCACCATATAACTCCCTTCAGGCAAAGGAATTTCAACCTCTTCATTATTTCCGTTGAAAATTAAAAAGATTTTCGACCAGGAGTCATTGGCAATTGACCCGTCTAAACAATACGAAACCACACCAATTTTATATTCGGCACAAAAATGTAAACCCTGACGGATCATCTCAGCTTTGGGCAACCGAAAAGCCGGATGTTTTTTACGCAGCTGAATAAGTCCTTGGAAATATTCAAAAACATCGATGTACTCATTTTTTCGGCTCCAGTCGATCTGATTTACAGCATCGGGCGATTTGTAGGAATTCCCATTACCCCCTTTTGTCCGGCAAAAATCAACTCCCGCATGTAAGAGCGGAACACCTTGCGAAGTTAAAACCAGGGCTCCTGCAAGTTTAACACTTTTACGCAGCTCCTCATCGCTGGCTTTTGGCAAGCTTTGTTTTAACTTATCCCAAAGCGTATAATTATCGTGACAAGAGACGTAATTAATACATTGATTGGGCTCAGAAGCCCAGGCCGAATGTACCGATTCAATGTATCCGTAATTCACCTCCGGATGATAAACAGCAGCGGTAATCCCAAATTTTATGGCCTCTTCGCGTAAACTAAGTCCACTCACAAATCC
>DASQBW010000016.1:0-6870 GCA_035635015.1 Draconibacterium sp.
GATCAGTGGTATCCTGAAGGAGCACGCTTAATGGCCTTGGCCGGAGCAGAAATGCTAATTTACCCTACCGCTATTGGCTGGGACCCTGCCGATACCGACGATGAAAAAACCCGCCAACTGGATGCGTGGATCATTTCGCAACGCGGACATGCAGTTGCCAATGGTTTGCCCGTAATCAGCGTTAACCGCACCGGTTTTGAACCCGATGTTACCGGAATGGGTAACGGTATCGAGTTTTGGGGGAATTCATTTGTTGCAGGTCCACAGGGTGAATTTATCAAACAACTGTCGGCACACGACGAGCAAATTGAGGTGGTGGAAATCGACCGCAAACGCACCGAATATGTACGCCGTATCTGGCCTTTCCTCCGCGATCGCCGCATCGATGCCTACACCGATCTTTTGAAACGTTACCGCGATTAAAGAGCTTTATCCAAAGGATTCAAAAGTTGGATAATTCCTCATTGAACATTGGATATTCTACATTTACACTAGCGACGAGCCACGAGTCGCGAGTCACGAGTTGAGCGAAGCGAATTGAAAATCGGCCATAGCGCAATCCCGACCTTAGCATCGGGGTATCCAGTCTTGTAATACAAAGATCACTTCGGTCTCCGTCCGTCGGTTGCCGGACAGCTCCCTCGTGATGACAAGGTGTGTTGTAACGAATGCCGCGGACGGCAACTAACTTGTTTTCACTTTATACTTCTTGTCCGCGGCTGATAATATTAAACATGTCGTCATTGCGATCCCGATGAGTAAAACGAATCGGGAGAAGCAATCTCACCGCTCCCGAGCGAATCCTTTCGCGTGGAAAAAGCTTCAAGTTGAGCGAAGCGAAAATCCCGACCATAGCGTCGGGGTATCCAGCTAAGCGAAGCGCAATCCCGACCGCAGCATCGGGACATCCAGTATCCCCAAAAACCAAAATCCCCCGCAATTCCATTTTATTATAGTCAATACAAAATGCTATTAACAGACAAAATAGTATTTTTATTAAAAAATAAAAGAAGGTCTAACCCTTGTGGAGCCTGCATTCTAAATCTATTCGAACAAATCATACCTCTTTTCGAAGTGAAAACAGTTTGTTGTTTATGTCGAATTGTCTTAACTTTTTTAAAGTTTATAAACCTGAAAAATGAATGCAAGCCACTGTACATCGCTTCACTCATTTCAAACTGCTAACGATCTATGGCCGTGCCATAATTAGGAAACTAAAATGCCCAACATGCTGAGTTTATGATACTCATGAAAAAATTCTCCCCTGGTTATTCTTTTCGAATAAAAGTAAATAACGTGTTTGCATTTATTTAAAGGGATACGTTGTGCCCCCACGATATTTAAACAATAATTCCAACCATTAAAATTAAAGAGATGAAAGATGAATTTAAAAAGTTCACAAAAGAACAAGCTGCAACATTAAAAAAGCGTATTGTTTCGGTTCCCGACGGTGAAGTGAAAAAATGGTTTACGACCGAAAAAAAAGAAGTGAAATTTAGGGTACATGCCAAAACGCATCAAAACCTGGCTGAGTTGCTTGACGAAGATCTCGACATGGACAGCGAAACCATTGAAAAGCTGGAAGCAAATGAAATTAAAGACGATGAACTGCTGTCAAGAATTAATGAAAAACGTGATGAAAACAAAGATTATGAAACGTTTGAAGTTACGTTAATTCATCCGGACGATTTTGATTTTGAGCCGGAACTGGATGAAGAAGATCAGAAAAGTGAGAAAACAATTAATGCGGATGTTACAACGCTCAAATCGTATTATGCGCAAGACACACTGGAAGCGTCTACCAATATAAGCCTGATTGAATCGGATTCGATGGGATTGCCTTCGGTAATCGACCACCGTAGTGAACAGTCGCCTGTTAAAAATCAGTACTCCCGAGGTACCTGTGTCGCTCATGCATCATGCGGTGTGCTCGAGGCATTCGATCATATTCCTGAAGATCTCTCAGAACAATATCTTCATTACAAATTCAACGAATTTATTGGGCGCCCTCAAAATGCCGATCAGGGACTAAAGACAACTGATTCGGCAAAATACCTTGCACGAAATGATGGTAAAATATGTTTGGAATCGGAATGGCCTTATCTAAGTACCCAGGCACAGGTAAACAGTTTGGTAAGCGCCGGCAACTACGGACCATCGGCTGAAGCAAGCGGTAACCAGACTTATGGAGTTAAATATTACAAAATAATTCAGGATAATGGTCTTGCTGGCGAAAGTATAAAAAACACGCGTTACCTGGAAGCCTTATTATACCAGGGCTACAACATTGTAATAGGTACATGGGTGGCATGGCAGGACACCGATAATGACGGAATTCTGGAACCGCGTTTTTCTAACGGAAACCCCATCTACAGCGGAGGACATGCAATGGTTGTTGTTGGTTACAACAAGATTAAGAATTATTTCATCGTAAAAAACAGTTGGGGAGCCGGATGGGGGCATGCGGGTTATGCCTACCTGAGTTACGATTATATACGTACCTATTTTAAATACGGTTATGTGGTAAAACAACCGGTGCCTTACGAACCACAACGCGTACCGGGACGATTGTTGAGAGCGCCATATTCTTATTCAAAAATTAGCCGTTCGAGACTACGGACTGCAATTATTGCATTTAAAACATCGAAAGGAAGATATGCCGTTTGCGAGGCTTATGCAGGAACGAACCTGTACCTGAAAAACATAATGGTATACAACGCCAACGGAACGGTTCATCTGAAACGTAGTGGGCTCGTTATCAGGGGAACTTATCTCTGCGACATAGATAGTGGCCGGGAAACATCTAATGATGCCGACTTCTGGTGGCAGGCTGTTCGGCCGGGAGTGAATTACCTGGTGCCGCGAAACGGTGCAAAAGTTTGTGTGTTGTACGATATGAAATACCTGACAGCAAGCCGGATCAACAACTTAAGCATCAACGATGCCGGAGTTCCATCGGGTAAGTTAAATTTTGCCGTTGTAGTGGGAAAAACCACAACCAATCGTCCGTATAAAGCCATTATGCACTTAGAATCCAATAACCGGCTCGAGATCTCTTACCTGGAAGTGCTGAACAATGACGGTTCGAGATATAAGTATAAACGAGGAGTTATGGTTTCTTCGTCGTACACCTATAATGTAGATACCTTACAAACCGGCGGAGGAAGATATGCCGACCTTTGGTGGCATGTAATTTCCGACAACGTTGGTTTTGTCGAAAAATATTCATCTGCCAGAATCGAGCTGCTTTATTATATCTAATAATTTGAATATCCGTATTGTGTCATAATCATTATTAGAACGTAATGCTGAACTCGTTTCAGCATGACGTACTAATTATGACTTTTAACGGATATTCATAGCTAATAATTCAATATCAAGCCGGGAGTTTCTTCCGGCTTGTTTTTCTCGTTCTCAAAAAACTACTGCGTCAGGCCTGTACAAAAGCCGAAATTATTGTAACTTAATCACTTAAAATTCAAAATAGAAAAACATGAATTTCCTGACCGAAAATACCGATGAAATTAAGCTTCAGGTGGGCAACGAAATTACTTTGGAAAACTTTAGAGTTGCGGTTCTACCCCCTCATTTAAATCTTGAAGCTTTTATTGAGTTACCGAAAAACCTTACTTTACTTAAAACAGATTATCCGGAACAGGAAGGTGCGTTTGAAAGTATTTTTCATATTAAAGCACAAGCTGAAGGAAACGGCACCATAAAAATCGGATACAAAGATTGGGATACAAACCGAAATGCAAAGGAAAAAGAAATTAGGGTGACAGTTTCCTGACAAAAGGCAGCTAAGTTCCCCTTGCACGTAATGAGCAATTAAAATATTCCAGGATAAATCATAAGGCAGGAATAAATCCCGGAGGCAAGGAATCAATATCCAAAGGATTTAAAAGTTGGAAATTCATCATTGAATATTGCTTATTCTACATTTGTACTAGCGACGAGTCACTAGCCACGAGTCGCGAGTCACGAGTTGAGCGAAGCGAATTGAAAATCGGTAATAGCGCAATCCCGACCTTAGCGCCGGGGAATCCAGTCTTGTAATACAAAGATCACTTCGGTCTCCGTCCGTCGGTTGCCGGACTGCTCCCTCGTGATGACAAGGTGTGTTGTAACGAATGCCGCGGACGGCAACTAACTTGTTTTCACTTTATACTTCTTGTCCGCGGCTGATAATATTAAACATGTCGTCATTGCTGTAAGTGTTAAGTAATTCGAGGACAGTTTTCTGCAAATTTAGCCGGACTTGTTCCTCCTATTCCTTGATGCGGTCTTTCGTGATTATAATAATACAAATATTGAATAAGTTCTTCTTTCATTTCATCAAGGGAGTCAAAATTTGTTCCTTCAAAGAGATCTTCTTCGATGGTTCTCCAGAATCGTTCAACTTTGCCGTTTGTTTGAGGTCTATACGGTCTTATATACCTGTGTTTAATACCCATTTCAATAAGTAATCTTTCAAAAGGATGGTTCATTTTATTTGTGGATCCTTTTGGGCCAAACTCTGGTCCATTATCGGTCAGAACCTCCGCAAACTTAATCTGATATTCTTGAGCTAGCATGTTCAATGACTTTAATACCGCAAACATTACCGTTATGCTTTTAATATCTTCTACAATCTCAGCCCAGGCTACTCTTGTGCAACTATCAATAACACCAACTAAATAGTACCGTTTATTATCATTGATTATCACGCCTTTGTTTAGGTAATGAGAATCAATATGGGCCAGTTCACCGGCTTTATCTTTTATTATTTTTCTTTTATGCTCCTGCATCTTTGGTTTTAGTTTGTTCAGCCCTTGGCGCCTTAAAATGTTATAAACTCCAGAGGGAGAAGGTGTATTTTTCTTTAACCTTGGATGCAAGATACTTACAATTTCATAGCGATTATTGCCTTTTAACCTTAGTTCCCTTACTTTATTCTCAATGTAAGGTATTGGCCGTCTGGTTTTCCATTTTGGCCCTCTTTTCCTTGGTAAAAGATCTGTTTCATTACCACTCTGCTTATAACGATTATAATATTTTAAAAAGCTACGTCTATCCGTATCATGTGCTTTATAAAACTCATATGCAAAACGATAATGTGGATGCTTCTTTGTCTTTACTAACTCATATTCATGTATTAGAAATTTATACTTCTGTAAGTAATTTTTCTTTAATGTGAGGTCTTCTGTATTGATTCTCATAGACTTTATATTTGAATAAATATCGAAATATTCTGTCTACGAATTATCTAACATCTACAATTGCGAACCGACGCAGGAGGTGAAGCAATCTTTCCTCTCGATTTATGTCTTCTTCCGACTTTTCCTTCCAAATATAACAAAAAATGACTAAATTATAGTCGTAATATTGACGAAAATATCGACATTTTGAATCGAAATATTGTACATATTGATCTGGACACCTTTTTTGTGTCGTGTGAAAGGCTGATGAACCGGGAGTTGATCGGCAAACCGGTGTTGGTTGGAGGTACCAGTGGACGGGGAGTGGTGGCGGCCTGCAGTTACGAAGCGCGGCAATACGGAATACATTCGGCCATGCCCATGCAAATGGCACGCCGACTTTGTCCCGAGGCCATCGTGGTAAAAGGAAACAGCTCTATTTACAGCAAATTCTCCGATGAGATTACCGATATTATTAAAGAAGAAGCGCCGCTTTACGAAAAATCATCCATCGACGAGTTTTATATCGATGTAAGCGGAATGGACAAGTTTTATGGTTGTTTCAAGTGGGCGCAGGAATTGCGTCAGCGCGTTATCGATCAAACGCATTTGCCCATTTCTTTCGGATTGTCGACCAATAAAACGGTGTCGAAAGTAGCTACGGGAGAGATAAAACCCAATGGTTTTCAGCAAATTGAATATGGGCATGAAAAAGAGTTTCTGGCGCCGCTGCCGGTGAAAAAAATTCCGATGGTGGGCGACCAGACTTATAAAATGCTGCTGAGCATGGGAATCCGTTATGTGAAAACCATCCAGGAGATGCCCATTGAGTTGATGGACAAAGTGATGGGAAAGAACGGGATCGTGTTGTGGAAAAAGGCGCAGGGAATCGATAATTCACTGGTAGAACCTTATCACGAACGAAAATCTATTTCGTCGTCCCTGACTTTCGAGAAAGATACCATTGATGTGCAGGCGCTGAAAAACCTGCTGCTGGCCATGGCCGAAAAACTGGCTTTCTACCTGCGCAACGGAAACAAACTAACGTCCTGTGTTACGGTAACCGTGCGTTATTCCGATTTTGATACCCGCACCCGGCAAAAGCGCATTCCGTACACGTCGCTCGATCATACGTTGATTCAAACAATAATGGAGCTTTTCGATCAACTGTACACGCGCCGGGTTTTGGTGCGGCTGGTGGGCGTACGTTTTAGTCATTTGGTGGGCGGAAGTTACCAGATGAAATTGTTTGAAGACGATACTAAACTGATAAATCTGTATCAGCGCATGGATAAGATCCGCAACCGCTTTGGACAAAATGCAGTGCAGCGGGCCTCAACCATGGGAACACGTGGTATCGGACAAATGGCGAACCCGTTTAACGGTCAGCCACCGATAATCCCGGCACACAGGAGAATGTGAAAGAAAAGAGATTGATGAAGATTGAATTAGATTGAAGGGATTGATTTTGCCTACTATGTTATTGAATTGCCATACGTATTACAGCTACAAATTCGGTACACTTTCTATCGATGAATTGATTGATGAAGCGATAGAGAAAGGTTATAATTCGCTGGTGCTTACCGATATCAACAATACTTCGGCGACCATTGATTTTATTCGCCGCTGCGAAGGAAAAGACCTGCGTCCGGTTGCGGGTATCGATTTCAGAAATGGTGCACAGCAGCAATAT
>DASQBW010000017.1:0-5069 GCA_035635015.1 Draconibacterium sp.
TACCCACAATTACACACGGATCGGCTTCCTGCACACGAACTCCGGTTTCAACAGCATCAAGCGAGTAGCCTCCTCCGGCCAACACCTGCCACGCCTCCTCGTTGGCAGACATGCCTTGCTTACCGGTTGCTATTACCACCGGAAAGTTGTTTCCTTCCTGTAAAACAATATTGGAAAATATCTTTGGTGCGATACCTGCCCCGCCAAATATTAATGAGCTTTTTAACAGAAATGACCTACGTGTTACCATATCTCTTGAAATTCTTTTCGTATACTAATAAAATACAAATTTTATTCATGCGAAAAGTATTCCAAAGTTTTTCGGTAGTTAGAGAAAACCACAGCACGCGAAATAAATCCAAGGTATTTACCGTCGTCGATAACCGCAAGGTTATACCGGTTTGATGTCTCAAATTTCTTGGCTACGGTTTCCATATTGTCTTTTGATGAAATATAGAATTCAGGCATAAACATCAGGTCTTTTACCATAACTGTATCATACAGCTCGTGTTCGAAAATGAGGTTTTTTACTTTCGAGAGTTTTACCATTCCTTTCAGGTAACCATCTTTGTCAACAATAGGAAAAAGATTCCGGTTCGATTTTGAAATTGCTTTAACCAAATCGCGCAAACTGGCGTCGGGAGAAATAATCTCAAAATCATTCTCAATCAGTTTTTTTACCTCCATCGATCGAAGAATAGCTTTGTCCTTATGATGTGTAATGAGCTCCCCTGTTTGAGCCAGGCGTTTGGTATAAATTGAGTGTGGTTCAAAACGCATAATGGTAAGATAGGCCACTGTTGAAGTAATCAGCAATGGAATAAACATTCCATATCCGCCGGTTAGCTCTGCTGTTAAGAATATACCTGTTAAAGGTGCATGCATTACGGCAGCCATCATGCCTGCCATTCCTGCCAGTGCAAAATTATTCTCAGGTACTCCAAGGTCAAAAAATGTATTCAACAAACTTACCAGAAAATACCCGGCAATAGCACCCGTAAAAAGTGTAGGCGCAAAAATACCGCCATTTCCACCAGAGCCTGTTGTGGCCGACATGGCAAATACTTTAAAAATCAGAATGCCACTCAATACCAATAAAACCACATACGGATTGTCTTTCCACTGTAGGAACATCGAGTTGTTCAATAAATCTGCTCCATGGTTATTAAAAACCGAATTTATGCTGGTATACCCCTCGCCCCAAAGTGGCGGAAAAATAAAGATTAATACACCCAACACAAAAGCTCCAATCAGTAAACGTACAAACCAATTCTTTATGGCTGCAAACCTACTTTCCAAAAACATGGTTCCCCGGGTAAAATATATCCCCAACAATCCGGTAAAAACACCAACCAGAATATAAATCCAGATTGTACTAATATCGAATGGTGAAATCTGAGAGAAACGTAACATTACGCCTTCGCCCATAAAAAAATAGGATAACACTGTTGCCGAAACTGAAGAAATAAGCAGCGGGATAAGAAATGCCATGGTAAGATCTAACATTAGCACCTCAAGGGTAAAAACAATGCCGGCCATCGGTGCATTAAAAATACCGGCAATTGCACCTGCAGCTCCGCACCCAACCATCAGGGTTATGTACTTGTACCTGAGTTTAAAAGTGCGGGCAAGATTTGATCCGATTGAAGCACCTGTTAGTACAATAGGAGCCTCCGCTCCTACCGAACCTCCAAAACCAATGGTTAAGGAGCTGGCAATCATCGATGAATAGGTTTTATGTGGTTTTAATTTACTGCCTTTTTTAGAAATAGAGTAGAGAATTTTTGAAACTCCATGCCCAATATCGTCTCGAACTATATAGCGTACAAACAACACCGTCAGCAAAATTCCAATGAATGGATACAATAAATAAAGATAATTAAATCCTTCGACAGAAATCACCTCGGTTAACTCTTCGGCCACAAAGTGGATCAGGTTTTTTAGCAATAAGGCTGCCAGCCCACTTAATAAGCCCACAATCAAACTCAACAGATACAAAAAGTTCTTTTCAGGAATTTTTGCAATCCTCCATGCAACAAGTCGATTCATCAACTTATTCATCCTCACCCTGTTAATTCGATATATCCTAGACATGAGAAACATTAATTATCTGCTTACGATAGCGGGTAAACACACGTGCCCGCGAAATAAATCCGATGTATTTGCCATCTTCGATTACAGCCAGGTTATAACGCCCCGATGATTCAAATTTAGCAGTAACAATCTCCATGCTATCATTCGGGTCGATAGAAAATTCAGGCATATACATCAACTCGCTTATTTTCACAGTATCGTATAATTCGTGTTTGAAAATCATCGTTCGTACGTCGTCCATTTTTACCATGCCAACCATTGTTCCGTCTTCTTTAACTACCGGAAATAAATCGCGATGAGCCCTTGTGATCGCTTCTGTGAGGTCGCGCAATGTAGCATCGGGCGACAATACTTCAAAGTCAGTTTCAATTAGATTTTTTACTTGCATCAACTGCAACACGTTTGCATCTTTATCATGCGTCAATAATTCTTTGCGTTTTGCCAACTGAATATGATAAACCGAATTAGGCGTGAACGCCCTTACAATAAGGTATGCAAACGTTGCAGTAACCATGAGGGGCACAAATAACTTGTACCCTCCTGAAATATCTGCAATCAAGAAAATTCCGGTGAGTGGCGCGTGTAAAACGCCGGCAATTAATCCGGCCATTCCGATGAGTGCAAAGTTATTCGAATTTAGTTCTCGTACGCCCAAACGGTTAATAAGTAACGAAAAAAGCATTCCGGTATTTACCCCCATAAAAAGCGTTGGAGCAAAAATACCACCAACACCACCTGCTCCGAACGTAAGTGAAGTGGCAACGATTTTAAGCAAAATAACAGCTACAATAAGTAGCATGGCAGCCCACATTTCTTCCCGTAACGAATAGAATAAACTATTATCGAAAAGATAGTTTAAATCGCCAGCCAAACATTCGTTTATTGATTCGTACCCTTCGCCGTAAAGTGCCGGAAAAAGAAAGATCAGTGCTCCCAGACTTACTCCACCAACTACCAACCGGATCCTGCTGTTTTTAAATTTCTCAAAAATACCCGCAATAAACAGGTACATTTTGGTGAAATAAACCGACACAAAACCAGTTACAATTCCTAAAGCAATATAATAGGGTAAATCGGCCAGTTTAAAAGCGTCGACCACGGTAAACGGGTAAAGCACATCCTGCCCCAGAAACAAATAAGACGTAACTACCGCTGTTGACGATGCCAGTAAAAGCGGCACCAGCGAAAATACGGTAAGGTCGATCATAATTACCTCAACGGCAAAAACAATGGCTGCGATGGGCGCTTTAAAAATAGCTGCCATAGCCCCTGCGCAGGCACAGGCAAGCATTAAAATAGTATTCTTATAGTTTAGACGAAATACCTTGGCAATCCACGATCCCCAAGCTGTTCCGGTTGCTACAGTTGGCCCTTCCAGTCCCACAGAACCACCAAAACCAACAGTTAACGCCGATGTTATAACCGAGGAATACAAATTATGTCGTCGGATATCTCCTTTTCGTTTTGAAATGCTGTACAAAACAGTTGGAATTCCGTGCCTTACCTCCGAGCGAATAACATACTTAATCAATACAATTGCCAAAAAGATACCGACAACGGGCATGGCAAAATAAATGTAGTTATGAACCTCATTGGAAACCAGCCGGTGTACCAGTTCTTCGGTAAACCTCACGGTATTTTTAAGAACAACGGCAGCCATTCCGGCCAAGACACCAATAACAATACTGAGTAAGGTTAAAAAACCTTGTTCGCCGAGGTGTTTTAAACGCCACCGGTGAAACTTCACCCATATATGTTGTCTGTCCTTTGTCATTTTTTCGATCTGGTAAAAGTAACAATTAGCAAACGCTCTTAACAATTTTTAAGAACTAAAAACCTAAAGTTTTTGTTTACCTAATAAATTGGGGAAAAATGAAGATAAAACTCACGGGAAGTAAAGGATATCTTGGCCGGTTAATAGCAAACAAACTTGAAGAAAAAGGGCATATTGTTTCCGGCATAAAACGAAACTTACTTTATGAGGCATTAATAAACCTACAAGACGAATTGCGAAATACAGATGTTGTAATTAACCTTGCCGGTGCGCCCATTTTGCAACGCTGGACTGCGAAGAATAGAGAGACTATTTACAACAGCCGTGTTGTTACCACCCATAATCTGGTGAAAGCAATTATTGAATTACCCGAAAATGAACGCCCTAAAAAAGTGATATCAGCATCTGCAATTGGCATTTATAAATCAGGGCATACGCACACCGAAGAAAGCACAAATTTTGATGAAGGTTTTGTAGGAAAAGTGGTAAGAGACTGGGAACATGAACTAACGGCTTTACCCAACAGCGTGCAAACCATTATTTTTCGACTTGGGATTGTTTTTGGTAAAGAAGCAAAAACTATAAAAAACATGCTGTTACCATTTAAACTCGGTCTTGGTGGAAAAATCGGATCGGGCAAACAGGCTTTCCCGTTTATTCACGAAACAGATGTGGTAAATGCATTTGTTTGGGCAACAGAAACGCTTGATACAAATGAAACCTTCAATTTAACTGCCCCCGAATCAATTTCGAATTTACAATTTACCAAAAGTTTTGCCAGGCAATTAAAACGTCCTGCATTTCTTATCATTCCCGTTTTTGTGCTAAAATTAGTGTATGGCAAAGCAGCCACACTCCTCACACAATCTCCGAAAGTAGTATCAAATAAGCTAACAACAGCAGGCTTTCATTTTGAATACCCAACAATTGATGCAACCTTACAAAACATTATTAATTAGAGCTGTAAACTTTAGCCGGTAATTTCCGTTCTCATTCATTAGCTTTGCAGAAGACTTTAACACATAAAAATGAATAACCGGGAAAAAGGCCATTTGAGAACCAATATAACGTTTTTCAGGGATGTATTTCTGTTGCATCCTTATCGGTTATTTGCTTTGCGCGCAACAACTTCGATGGGTATTTTAGCTGTACCTTTTATCATTGCCGGACTACCATATTTTGGAGTAACACTGGCATTAGG
>DASQBW010000018.1:0-1537 GCA_035635015.1 Draconibacterium sp.
GGAGAATAAGGCAGAGCGTATTTTGAAAAGACTTGATGACAATGCGCTAATTGTACAAAAAATGTATTTTAATCCCGATAACTTCGCATTAAACCGGGTTGCCATCAACGATATTTCCAACGACCGCAGTATGAGGCTTGATTTTGATGATTTTACCAAGGTTGAAAAAAAGGAGTATCCCGGAAGTATTGATATAAATTTTATTTCACCGGAAGAGGAAATCTCCATGAAGATTAACATGAGTGGATTCTCTACCGAAAAAATCACTTCTTTCAACATCAAAATTCCTGAAAAATACGAAGAGATTCGTGTAAACTAATATCGAAATCAATACATTCGTAAACATGATTTTGCGAATAAAAATAATAGGAATTATTGTTGCAGCTGTATTGTTGCAATTTTCTGTTATCGCACAATCAATTGAAGAGCTGCAAAAAAAAATGGCCGAAGCCGAAAGGGAAATTGAATACACTTCCCGTTTACTTAATGAAACGGAACAAAACGAAAAGTCATCACTCACCAGGCTGCAGTTAATCAATTCTAAAATAAGCTCCAGAAACACCCTTATCTCAAATATAAACAACGAAATTGAAATTTATGAGCAATGTATCGCCAACAATAATCTGGTGATAGAAATGCTTAAAAGTGATGTTCAGGAATTAAAAGAGGAATATGCCGGGATTATAAAGACCGCCTATAAAAATATGTACAGCTATGATGAAGATTTGTTTTTACTATCGGCCGAAAATGTTAACCAGGCATACCGGAGATTTTTGTACCTCAGGCGTTACAAAACCTACCGCGAAAACCAGGCGCAGGTTATTGCCGGTGTTCAAGCTGTTCTCGATGAAAGTATAAGAAGGCTGGAGCAAAGAAGAACCGAGAAAGAAGCATTAATACATAAAACTGAAGAGGAAAAACAACAACTTGCACTGGAAAGCAGTGAACAGAACAGTGAACTTCAGGAATTACAAAAACTGAAGAACAGTTTACAGGAAACATTGCGTGGGCAGCAAAAAATTGAACAACAGCTGGAGCACGAAATTCAGCAAATAATCGAAGAAGAAGCACGCAAAAATCAGGCGGAAAATGGTTCTGCATTTGCGCTTACTCCTGAGCAGCAATTGGTTGGAAACAGTTTTGAAGAGAATAAGACACGTTTGCCCTGGCCCGTTGAACGCGGGGTAATTGTAGAGCGTTTTGGGGTACATCGCCACCCGGTACTCAGCAATGTGCAGGTGCAAAACAACGGAATTAATATTGCTACCAATATTGGTGCCCGGGTGCGTGCAATTTTTAATGGAGAAGTGAGTCGGGTTTTCGGAATTTCAGGAGGCAACACTGCAGTAATTATACGTCATGGAATTTATCTTAGTGTGTATTCAAACCTTCGCGAAGTAGTGGTAAAAAAGGGCGATAAAGTTACCGCCAAACAGCCCATTGGTACCGTTTTTACCGATTTAAATAATGGAAACAAATCAATTCTTAAATTTCAGATTTGGAAAGAAAGCACCAAGCTTGATCCGGAGGGCTGGAT
>DASQBW010000019.1:0-11054 GCA_035635015.1 Draconibacterium sp.
AATTAGTTCCGCGAAAAGGGACCAACAGTTTAAAACACGATGCACTTGAACGTTTTTTCAAATCGGCCGATGCTTTGCCTTTATGGGTGGCCGATATGGATTTTAAAACACCCGATTTTATTGTTGCTGCGATTAAGAAGCGAACAGAACACGAGATATTTGGATATACTTTCCGCCCCGATTCTTATTATGAGGCGGTTATTAACTGGATGAGCCGCCGTCATCAGTGGAAAATCAAAAAAGAATGGATTTCATTTAGCCCGGGCGTTGTGGCAGGACTGACTTACGCCATAGAAAGTTTCTCGAAACCAGGCGACGGCGTTATCGTTCAGCCACCTGTCTATTTCCCGTTCTTCGACAGTGTAAAAGGAACTAAACGAAAGATGATCCAGAATCCACTAAAAATAGAGAATGGTCGCTACACATTCGATTTGGAGGATCTGAAATCGAAGATTGACGAAAATACAAAACTACTTCTGCTTTGTAATCCACAAAATCCGGGCGGGATGGTTTGGACGAAAGAAGAGTTGGTTTCGTTAACAGATATCTGTCTCGAACACAATATCATGATCATTTCGGACGAAATACATTCCGACCTAATTTTCAACGGCCATAAACACATTCCGCTTGCCAGCATTTCGGATGAGGTGGCAAATAATTGTATGATCAGTATGGCGCCGAGCAAAACGTTTAATGTAGCCGGATTTTCATCTTCGCTGGTAATTATCCCAAACAAACGGAAACTGGTTGCTTATGAACGCACCATTGGTGTTGGTCATTTGCACATGGGAAACATCTTCGGCACAGTGGCCCTTGAAGCGGCATACACATACGGCGACGTATGGCTGGAACAATTGCTGGATTACCTTTGGGGCAATTATCAACTGCTTGAGACTTTTATTCAGGAAAAGCTACCTCGTGTTAAAGTAATGAAACCGGAAGCGACTTACCTCATCTGGATGGATTTTTCGGATTACGGCATGAAAAACGAAGAGCTGGCCAAATTCACGATAGAAAAAGCAGGTGTGGCACTAAACGATGGCGGACGTTTCGGGATTGGCGGCGATGGCTGGCTACGCATTAACATAGGTTGCCAGCGAAGTGTATTGCAGGAAGCACTTGAGCGTTTGAAGAAAGCTTTCGGATATTAACCTACTTGATTTTATTGGGATTCTTTTTAACAAAGTCTCCCCAGTTTTTATACTCTTTCGATTTTTGCGGCTTGTTCATTTGTATAAAATGACAAATGGCCACAGCCACGGCATCAGTTTCGTCGAGTACTTTATCCATGTCTTTCAGGTCGTAAACTTTTTGCAGGAAATAAGCCACCTGCTCTTTCGAGGCACGACCCATTCCGGTTATCGACTGTTTTACCAGCAAAGGAGCATATTCGTGAATCGGCACATCAAACATCAGTGCGGCAGCCATTAATACGCCTTGTCCGCGCCCCAGTTTTAACATCGACTGTACGTTTTTACCATAAAACGGTGCTTCAATCGCCATCACATCCGGCTTGTATTCTTTTACCAGGTGCAGTGCCCGCTCGTGCAGGTATTTCAAGCGCATATAATGGTCGGAATACCTTTTGGGCGTAATGTTTCCCATGTGCAAAATCACCGGCTTTTTATCCCTCACCTCTACCAAACCATAGCCGGTTACCGTTGTTCCGGGGTCGATGCCCAATATGCGAAGCGGTTTATCCATTCGATGAAAATAGTAATTAGTTATTAGCTGCTGAAATTTATGCGCGTTTAGTTTTTGACACCAGTTTCTGTTTTCTCAGGCTCATTTTATCCAGTTGCTGAACCAGTACCCCCGAAACTATAAATATCAAACCAATAAAGGTAGTTAGGTAGATAGTTTCTTTTAAAATAAGGTTTATAAAAACCAGCGACAGGAAGGGTGCAAAAAATACCAGGTTTCCAATTTTTGCGTTGCTGCGGGTCAGGTTCATGGCTTTTAACCACAATATGTAAGTAATTCCTACCTCAAATATTCCTGAATAAATGGTCGCAATAAATGCCTCGCCCCAATGCACTTTAAACGACGAGAACAAAGCCACTACCGGCGTCAGATAGATAAGACCGACTGCAAAATTAAGGAATAGCTTCACAACCTGATCGCGCGTGTCTTTTACATTAAATATCCAATACAACGACCACAGGATAGAACTTCCAACCGCCAGCACAACACCCAGCGGATTGGTATTCTGAAATCCATCGAAACCACCTTGCGACGATATAAAAAACACGCCTACAAAACTTATAAGCAGCGCCACAAAACTTATCCAGCTGATTTTTTGTTTGAGCATGGGTACCGAAAGCAGTGCCAGTGTTATGGGCCAGATCATATTCAACGGTTGCGCCACCTGCGCCGGAAGCAATGAGTAAGCTTTAAACAACACCAGGTAATAAAGCAGCGGATTAAAAGCCCCCATTAATAATGAATAGTACCATTCGCGCCGGGTTTGTTTAAATATTAAATGTGTTTTTCGTTGAAAGAGTAACACAAAAAACAGCAATACAACGGTTACTGCCGACACATAAAATATAAGTTGAATAAAATCGTACTCGTGCAACGCCAGTTTAAAGGAGGTGGCTACAGTCGACCAGAACAAGACAGCCAAACCGGCATACAAATATGCCTTTTTATTCGCCATGGCTAAAACTCCGAATTCTCAATGCCCTGCATAAACAAATCTTCTTTTCCTTCCGGTTCTTTATCCGGGAAAACTTCTCTTAAATCCCGGTATTTCTCGCGCGACTCTTCGATAAACACACTTCCCGGATAGCTGGTAAGCATTTCTTTGTAGAGCTCTTTTGCTTTTTCTTCCTGCCCCAGATTGTAATGATTAAGCTCGGCCAACATGTACAAGGCATCATCACCAAGCAAGTCGTAGCTAAAATCGGTAACAATAGTTTGCAGGTATTCGGCAGCTAATGCGTAATTTTGGTTATCCACCTCTATTTTTGCTTTTCTGAAAAGGATATTATCCACCAACGAATGATACGGATATATTTCTGCCAAACCATCGAGGATTGTCATCGCTTCTTCAGGCTTATTCTGAAAAAAGAACAAATCAGCCTTGGCAAACATTGTTAACGGAACCGCGGTGGTATCCAGATTAAGGTTATTACCAATCAGCATCGACAGTTCCATGGCATCGTTCGCCGTTAGTTTCGAAGTACTGGCCTTTAAAACGTCCAGCTGTGCTTTTGCCCAGCTAAAGTTACCCATGTAGTAACCCAGTTTTGCTTTTTTCAATTTTACTTCGTCGCCCAACAAATTATTTTTATTGGCATCAATTACCTGCGAATAAATCAGCATGGCTTCCCACGGGTCATCGGCATACACATAAATATCTGCCATTTCTGCTTTCAAACGCCCCAGCTGCTCCGGATTTAGCTGCGGTACTTTCTCCCCTTTCTCCAACACCGAAATAGCTGTTTCGGTATCGTTCAGATAAAATGCCAGCAGATGGGCATATTCGCGCACCAGATTCAAAGTAGCCGGGCCAATACCGATGTATAATAAACCTTCATCAAATTCATCAGCCAAAGCTCTTCCCTGTTCCGGGTCGCCTTTCGATTCGCTGGTGTATTCCATGTATTTTGCATGAATGTTCCGTGCAAAAGCCTGCGAAAAAAACGCTGTTTCCTCCCCTTTCGCCATTATATACTCGTAGGCTTTTTGGGCCTGTTCGTATTCCTTATTGCGCAGTGCAAGGTCGCCTAATTGTGCAATTTGAGCATCTTCGGCACCGGTTCGTTTATCCAAAGCAATCGACTGGCGCAGTGCGTTCGAAAATTTCTTTTCCTGCAGAAAAAACCAAACCAGTAATCGATTGTAGCCAATTACATTGGGTTCGGCCTGAATACGCTTGAGTACCTGCCCCCTAAATTGGTCGCGCAATCCATCATCAATATCCAGTCGTAGGGCCGTTGACAATCCGCTCTGAACCCTTGACAGCTGATTCTCACCCTCATGCAACATGTTCAGGTACTCTTCCATCATATTGGTGTAATCGCGTAAATAGGTGTATGATCGTGCCAGCTCATAACTAAAATTCTCATCCTCCAGAATTTTTCTGCCTTGCAGATACGTTTCTATAGCCAGCCCATAATCACCCCAAACAAGGAAAGTGTTAGCAGTTGTTAAAAAGGCTGCTTTATTTGCCGGTATCTGATCAATTGCCTGGCGAAACACGGCATCCGCCTCTTCATTCATCTCTTGTGCTTTTAATACCTGACCCAAATGCACATAATACTCCGGAAGAGGTGTTTTTTGATTTTTAATCTCCTGCTCAATTTCAGCTTTCGCCTCATCAAAACGTTTCAGATTTACCAGACTGGTAACGTAATACCTAAAATAGGTACTGTTACGACTTAATCTATGCACCTCTTTTAATAACGGTGCTGCTTTTTCGTAGTCTTTTGAACTGTAATACCGGAGTGCCAGACTCGACTTGTTCTGAAGGTCTGTTGGTTGTTGCTGGGCAAATCCCGTATTTAATCCCAAAAGAAGTAGAAAAACGATAAATATTTGTCTCATTGTTTTCTGCATGATGTACAAAAATAGCACACTTGTTTAAACTACACTTTTTTTAGAACAATTTTGGCACTTGGTAGTTTATCAATTTTACTTTGTTTTTAAACTTTTACATTTGCAGAAAATTAATTGTTATGGCACATGAGTTGAATGGCAGGGAACGTTTGCCAAAGTGGATGAAGATGAAAATGCCGAAAGGGGAAAGTTATTCGAAGGTAAAAAACCTGGTGAATAAACATGGTTTGCATACCATTTGCACCAGCGGAAACTGCCCGAATATTGGAGAATGCTGGAACAGGGGAACCGCCACTTTTATGATATTAGGAAACATCTGCACCCGCAAATGTAAATTCTGTGCTGTACCTAACGGAATGCCACTAGCTCCTGATTTGGAAGAGCCGAAAAAACTGGCTGAATCGGTGCGGATTATGGGTGTAAAACATTGTGTTATTACTTCGGTTGACCGTGATGATCTGGAAGATCAGGGGGCAGGAATCTGGGCCGAAACCATTCGTGAGGTAAAACGTGTAAATCCGGAAACAAAAATTGAGGTGCTTATCCCTGATTTCAGGGGAAAGACTGAATTGATACAACAGGTTATCGATGCAGGTCCGGATGTGATTTCGCATAACCTGGAAACCACCGAAGAACGAACTCCGTTTATTCGTTTTGCAGCCAAATACCGCCGGAGTCTGGAGGTTATTAAATACGTTGCCGACAATTTCGGACGGGCAAAATCAGGGATTATGCTTGGTTTGGGCGAAACACATGAAGATGTGCTAAAAACAATGGACGACTTGCTGGAAGCCGGTTGTAAAGTAATGACTATCGGTCAGTACCTGGCACCAACGACAAAACACATGCCTGTGGTTGAATACATAGAACCGGAGAAATTTGTGGAATACCGCAACATCGGAATCCGCAAAGGCTTTAAGTTTGTTGAAAGTTCGCCACTGGTACGCAGTTCGTACAGGGCGGAAGAACATGTAAAAGCCTAAGGAAAGTGATCAGTATTCAGTCGCAGTTGACAGTTTAACAATAGAACAATTTAGCAATTATAATAAGTGAGTAGCTCGTAGCTAAAAACAAAAAAATGGCAGATTTTAATTACGTCGATCTTGGATTAAAAGAATACAAAGCGTGCTGGGATTACCAGGAAGAGCGTCTTCAGGAACTTACCACTCAAAAACGAAGTTCGGGCAAACCTACGTCTGACAATCATTTTATTTTGGTTGAGCACCCGCATGTTTACACACTGGGCAAAAGTGGCGACGAAGCCAATATGATGGCCAATGCCGACTTTTTGAAAAAGATAGAGGCTACCTATTACAAAATAAACCGTGGTGGCGATATTACCTACCATGGCCCGGGCCAGCTTGTTGGCTACCCGATAATCGATTTGGAGTACTACAAAATTGGTGTGCGCGAATACATCGAAAAAATGGAGGATGCCATTATTGCAACCGTTGGTGAATACGGCCTGGAAGCCGGACGAAAAGAAGGTGCTACCGGCGTATGGTTGCAACCCGACCATAAAGTGCGTGCCCGAAAAATTTGTGCAATCGGTGTGCGGGTAAGCCGTTACGTTACTATGCACGGTTTTGCATTAAACGTAAACACCGATATGCGTTACTACAATTACATCAATCCCTGTGGTTTTGCCTCATCGGCGGTAACTTCCATTCAGCAAGAGCTAGGCAGGGAGATTTCGATGAATGAGGTAAAGGAAATTGTTATAAAAAAATTTAACACTATTTATTAGAAATTGCTTCAGGTATAATTTTCTTCAAACCCATTGTGTTTAGTCCGCTGCATCATGTTTCATAAAAACCTGCTTTTTGCGAATTCTAATTATTCTAATTCTTTCTAAATGTGCGTAGTCTATAAATTTAACGTCATCTGGAAATTTCTGTAATATTTTGTTTAAATTGTAAGAAGCAAGTTAATCTTACCATTATTAAAATGACATTTACTGAAACTCCATTGAAAGGTGCATATGTTGCACATTTGTCTCCGTATAAAGACAACAGAGGCATATTCGAAAGAATTTATTGTAAGGAAGAATTTAGGACTATCGGTATAAATCAGGAATTCGTTCAAATGAATTATGCCGTTAACAAAAGTAAATTAACGTTTAGGGGATTTCATTTTCAGTATATCCCGCATTGCGAAACGAAACTGGTTACCTGTGTAAATGGCAGAATAATTGATACAATTATCGACATTCGGCGAAACTCTCCAACATTTCTCCAATCCTTTTCAATTGAACTGTCAGATCAGGAGCCACAGTCTGTAATTGTTCCTGAAGGTTTTGCTCATGGTTACATTACATTGGAAGACAATTCCTGCATTTTTTACCTCCACACCACTTATTATGAGCCCAGTGCCGCGAGAGGCTTAAATTATAAAGATCCATTGTTAAACATTAAACTGAAAGAAACACCTAAAATAATATCCGAACATGATCAAAGTTTTCCATTTCTTGATTCTGCATTTAAAGGGATCGACATTTCCAATTTGAAACTGGAAAATAATGGTTAAAAAATTCATTCTCACGCTATGGAAGATCCTAAAATGCTCTTTAATGCAACCAATCGGGATACGGGAAATTCGATGTATGATTTGATCAGGAAATTGTATCCTATATGCCGAAGTATAACCGGTAATGGTGTTCGCAATACGCTTTCAATCCTGAAAGAAATTATTCCAATTGATGTGGTTGAAGTTCCTTCCGGAACTCCGGTGCTCGACTGGGAAGTTCCCGATGAATGGAATATTAATGCTGCCTGGATAAAAAATCCGGAAGGTGAAAAGATTCTTGATTTTAATAACCTTAATTTGCATGTACTTAATTACAGCACCCCGGTTGATAAAGAAGTTGATCTGGATGAACTAAAGCGCCACCTTTATACTTCGCCGGAGCACGAAAATTGGGTGCCTTACAGAACCTCGTATTACACCCGCCAATGGGGATTCTGTATGTCGCATAAACAATACAGAGGCTTAAAAGAAGGCAAGTACCGGGTAAAAATAGACTCCGAGTTGACTAAAGGAAGTTTAAGCTACGGCGAACTGTTGATCCCCGGTAAATCTGAAAATGAAATCCTCTTTGTATCTCATATTTGTCACCCCTCGCTTTGCAACGATAACCTATCGGGAATAGCTGTTGCGACGGAACTTGCCAATTATGTCACAACAATCGAAAGAAATTATTCCTATCGATTTTTATTCATTCCGGCAACGATTGGTGCAATAACGTGGCTAAGCCGTAACGAAAGTCATCTGCATAAAATAAAACACGGTGTGGTATTATCGCTTTTGGGCGACAAATCTCCATTTCAATTTAAGAAATCGAGAAAGGAGCAAACAGAGGTTAACAAAATTATGAGCTACCTGCTTGAAAACGAATACCATGGTAAAATAGTAGAATTCTCACCTTATGGTTATGATGAACGACAATTCTGCTCTCCGGGATTTAACCTTCCCGTAGGACGACTATCCCGAAATTCGTTTGGTGAATTTCCGGAATACCACACTTCGGCTGATAACCTGGATTTTGTAACACCAGAAGGGCTTCAGGAATCTTTCGAATTGCTCGCAAAATATATTTCTATTGTTGAAGGAAATAAAACATGGATAAATCAAAGTCCAAAAGGGGAACCACAGCTTGGGAAATATGGTATTTATAAAACGACGGGGGGCGAAAGTGTCCAGAAGGATTATCAAATGGCTTTGTTATGGTTACTGAATTTGTCGGATGGCGAAAATTCCATTATTGACATTGCAGAACGTTCGGGTGTAAGAATTGAAGTATTGTTACAGGCCTGTCAGGATCTGATTAAAGTAGGATTATTAAAAGAGGCATAGATGGAGACAACTCAACTCCCTTAAATTTATTTCCTCATAAATTGTTATCCCTCGTGCTTTTTTATTTTGTCGAGAATCGCTACACTGGCATTATCATACACTTCACGAATCAGCGGATCGTTAAAATTCATGGTGCGCTCTTCAAAAGCCATGTCATTTATGCGCTCAAACAGGCGTTCTTTTGCGGTGCGAATATCTTTACCGTAAATGTGGTACGAATCGGCCTGCCAGTTCATGCGACCTAACTTAACAGTCTTGCCCGTCTTTTCTGCAATTCCGGCAGCTACAACATCCTTACTGAATTGAATAAATCCGAACATATTCAGAAATCCGGCATTCCAGGCATCGTTACTTCGATAACGAATGTTGCTATTTAACCACCAAATTCCGTCTTCATCTTCCAGAATGCGGTACCACAACGATTGTAAACTTGGCGGATCATCGCAGGTAAAATCAATGTTGGGCATCCAGGTAATCATTTGCGCCTGCCGCGTAAACGGCTGTTCGGCGAGCTTTTCTATCACATTTTTTATCTGATCCACCTTAAAAGGACCAAATTCTTTCGATTCGTCATCAACCAGTTCTTTCCAAACACCATAGTTTTGAAGACGCCCGTGGTAAGTGTATTCCGGTCGTTTATCTTCCGGATCGTTCATGTTTTTTACCAGGTGATCTTTCAATCCTTCCAGCTCCAGCACATATTCACGCAAATCGTCAACACCTCCCGGAAAAGCCATGTGAATCATCGGATCCTTCTCCGGTTCCAGAATCGTTAGATTCATGGTACAATCGATACTCAGCGGATCGCCAGGTTTATCGTACTGCGTTTTAAAACGGGTTCCTTTTCCGTACAAATAAATAAGTGCTGTTTCGTAGGCTTCGGCCAACGATTTTCCTGTTACCGAAATCACCGGAATGTTCTTCATTTCAATAGGTTTAAACGAAAGTTGATTGTTTAAAGATAAAAAATATGTTTTCCATAAATAATTATTTATAAAAAACACCCCTTTTAATAGTAGCCATAAGAATAACCGTCCTCTACATAAATCTTATCATCCATCGGATAAATGCCTTCCAGTATGGAAAAAGATGCATAGTTTGCTGATCCCCAAATACCAATGCCGCCATTAATGTTTGAATAAACCTGAACCGGTTCGGAAAAGAAATCCTCATCAAACCAAAAATGCAGGTTGGCTGTATTTAAATAATTGTAATATTCTTCGGTAAGCGAATACAGGTAGATGTCCCGGATTCTGAAACTGGCACTATTATCATAGCTGATGTTGCCATAATACGTATAATAATTATACCCGGGCACAAACCTCAATTTCATTTTTTCCCCGTTAAAGCTGTCGTCGTTAAAAATGGCAAACCGATTATCGGGAGTACCTGTAATCAATTCATCCGCCTCATTTATAGCATCATTGAGTTGAGTATTTAGAATCTCGACACTTTCATATTGTTGCGGCCGAATAAGTACTGTATCAGAATGTATAATTGTACCATCAGGCATGTGACCAAGCATCTCCTGCCCTTGTATTGATTTCGATTGCAACTGATAATAATTGTGCTGTTGTCCGTTATCATCAAACTCAAGACTAAATTCGGATCTTCCCGAAGATCCGTAACTGTCTGTATTAAAAACAGTGGTTGAATCCCAGGCCAGAATTTCAACGGGATCGGGAACGGTGGTTTCGCATCGCACAGTGTTAAAACCATCCGCCAAAATCTCAAGGCGATAAGTTTTCCCTGCTTCTCCTAAAACAGTAGCCTTGTACTTACCCAGCTCAAGAGGAACATCTGAACCATAAACCATCTCCTTAACAGGCGTTAAAGTTTCAGCATAAACATCATCAACATATAAATCTACTTTGGCATTTGCTATTACGGAGGAAATATGACGGTCCTCAATCTTACTTCTGCTTTCTGATAATCGAACAGTAACCGTATCACCCGATACTACAAGTCCGTTAACTACCAGCATTGGTTTTATTTCATCACCCTTAAAAACAATTTCCTTTTCGCAGGAAATAAGAAATAAAAAGGAAACAGAAAAAAGCACGGATATTAATTGTTTTAATTTCATGGTATTCAAATTATTATTTAACGATTAAGAGATTCATTAAAATTTAAAAGTGTAACTAACAGAAGGAATCAAAGGGAACAAGCTAACTTGTTTCAAAGCAGGCTTTTCGTTATAATAATGTTCTCCGTCAGGTGTTATTGCGTCTTCGGTTTTACTTCCCCAGTAGAGGTAAAATGGATTCTGGCGACTGTAGGCATTATAAACGCCAACTGTCCAGGTGCGAACACCGTGCTTTTTTTGCTTATGGAAATTCATACTTAGATCGAGTCGGTGATACGAGGGCATACGATAACTGTTTCTACCTCCATAATAAGTTATTGAACCACCGTAATAATACCGATCCATTCCGGGGAGCATGGCCGAATAATCCTGCGCACCCAAAGTAGTAGCATTTCCGGTGCCGTAAACCCAGGCTAAACCGATATCGAACTTCTTACTGAATTCGTGATTAAGCACAAGATTTATATCGTGTCTGCGGTCGTATTTTGCCGGAAAAGTTTCGCCAAAATTCAGCTTGTCGAATTTGCGGTTTGACCACGACAAAGTATAACCC
>DASQBW010000020.1:0-5639 GCA_035635015.1 Draconibacterium sp.
GTGATGAAGAATGGGCTTGGTTTCGGGTAGGTAAACAAGAGGCGGAAAAGCACTTGCCCGAAGAAATGAAAGTTGAAGAATCTTTTGGACCACGAAATATGGGCGCAGGCCCCGGAGGAATTGCAGGGATGAACCTTAAAACAGGCGAAATAAAATATGTCGTTTCAGTACCCTTTCAGGTCGGACACATTCAAAGTAATCCGTGGGTGCCGGGGCAAATTGTTTTTTGCTGGGAGACGGGAGGAAAAGCACCGCAGCGCACGTGGATTGTCAATTCCGACGGAACAGGGCTTCGTCCTTTGTACCCCGAATCGGAATACGAATGGGTGACACACGAAGCGGTTTTCAGCCCTGATGAAGTGGCCATTGCAATTATGGGACACAGGGAAATTCCAAACGTAGATAACGATGCTGCAGAAGGTACGGGTGTTGAAGGATCCAATCCGGGACAAGAAGTTGAATGGGGCCCTTGTGGTACACGTGAAAAACCGTCAGGACTGGGTATTGTTAATATTAATTCAAGGGAGATGACAATTGCCGGACAAATACCTTACGGCAGTGGATTTTGGCATGTTAACGGTTCGGCCGATAAACGTTTTGTTGCCGGCGATAATTTTGCCCGCGAAATCTACATCATTAACCGGGAAACCAGCGAAATGATGCTGCTCTCTGCAGGGCATAAAGATACTGCCAGAGACCATCCGCACCCAACATTTAGTCCAGACGGAACAAAAATTGAAATTCAATCGGCCATGCTTTCCGAAGACGACAGGTCGATGAATATTTGTATTATTCCGGTACCCGAAAAATGGTTGAAAGGAGAATAAGATATGTATAAAAAGATAAGTCTCGTTATTGTCGTTTGTATTTTGCTGGTTGTTGAAACATGGGCTCAGGAAGACCGTGGATATAAAATTTACCAGTTTCCAGCCAATATGATTCCCCGAATTGATGGAAACACTGATGACTGGAAAGATTTCCCTGAAGAATACATTGTTGGAACCGACCAGCTTTGGGACGATTCGGGAAAATATCCTGAGACTGATCCGGAAAACCTTGACGTAAAGGTAAAAGTGGCCTGGGTTAAAGGAATGAACCGGCTTTATTTTCTTTATGAAGCTTACGACGATTATTGGGATTTTTCATTACCGGGTTTACACAACGATATTTTTGAAATCGTTGTTGACGGTGACCTCTCAGGAGGTCCTTTAATTGATGAACAGCATCCAAACCAGGATCTGAATTGGAGTACTCGGTATTTTGAGTACCATGGTGTTCATGCACAAAATTATCACATTTTTACGCCTGCCGAAGGAAAAGACTGGGCTCTGGCCTGGGGTGCTCAACCATGGATTAAGGAATTGCCGTATTCCAATATTGTTTATTCGTATGATTTTAAACCGGGGGAATCGGGGAAACTGATTGCCGAATTCTGGATAACTCCTTTTGACTATGCCGGACAGGAAGGTCCTTCCAGAGCCGTAAAATCCGTTCTGAAAGACAATAAAAAAATTGGACTTACATGGGCGGTAATTGATTATGACGATGTAAATGATGAAAGCAAAAAGGGATTCTGGAATTTATCAAAACACCATAAAATGTATGGAAATTCGAGTCTCGGCACAATATTTACCTTAATGCCTCTGGAAGCCAAATATCAGGAAAGTATTAAAGCCGACTGGTCTTTTATAGTAATAGATAAATCAAACCGTACCGTAGCATTTAAAGATGAAAGTGTTGGCGTAATTACCAGCTGGCACTGGGATTTTGGCGACCGGACAAGCTCGGATGAACAAAATCCTGTTCATCAGTTCAGAAGACCCGGGAAATACAGTGTTACACTTACCATTGAAGGACCGGAAGGAACATCGCGTATGGCAAAAGTGTGGGACGTGGGAATCGAATAGGTTCCTTAAATATTTTTATTCGGCTTTCAGGAATTAAAAAAACAAAATTTTATACTATCTAAATTAAATTAAATTGAATATGAGAATTATACTAATTTCCATAATTGTGCTTTTTGTAGCCATGTCGTGCAAGGACAATAAAGAATACATTTTTGACGGCGAAACGCTGGAAGGATGGAAAATTTATGTAGAAGATCCTTCGGTAAATCCCGATGAGTTTTTTTATGTAAATGATGGAATGATTGAAACCGTTGGTGTGCCCGCCGGATATCTGAGAACTGAAAAAGAGTTTGAAAATTACAAACTGCACGTGGAGTGGCGTTACCCTGAAGAACCAACTAACAGTGGAATATTTGTTCATGTAAAAGGACCAGATTTAATTTGGGTGAATCATTTCCAGGCACAATTAAAACATGAGAATGCCGGCGATTTTATAGTTCACGGAGTAGGGAACAGCGCAACATTGAATGATACGGTTTACACTTCAACGGAAGAAGAAAAACCCTTGATTCCAAAACTGCATCCAACGAACGAAAATCCGGCCGGAGAGTGGAACAGTTACGACATTACCTGCAAAGGTAACACCATTGAATTGCGGGTTAACGGATTATTACAGAATGTAGCAACCAACTGCTCGGAAACCAGCGGCGGTATTGGCATACAAGCTGAAGGCTCGAAAATTCAGTTGCGTAATTTGTGGGTAGAACCTGTTAATTAATACTATTCAGTATAAACAAACAATTATAATAGTATGAAAATAGTATTGTCCTTATTGTTAGCAGTTATTACGTTTACCTCGATTGCTCAAAATAAAACCGAGGTAAGTATGTTTATGAGAAACGATAGTGCCACGTATTTAAACTATGTTGAATCAAATTCAGGAGACCTTTTCAATTTTATTGGTCACCACGGACCGGCTATCGAAAACGAATGGCTGGGATTAAGAATATATTTTGACCAGAAAGCCGCTATCGACGTTTACTCAAAAACAAAACCCGGCTTGGAATTACTAAAAGCCCTTTGGTATCCAACACCACAGCAGCAAAAAAATGGTTGGGGAGCTGATTATTACAAAGCCGGTACAACCGTTGGTTTGGGCGGAATCCGTTTGTGGGATGGCGAAAAAGTAGTTCCCTTAAACCCGGTTTCGAAACGTTCGGCACGTGTGGCAAAAGAGGGAATGGTTTCTTATATGGAAATGCTTTCAGAAGATGTACCCTACAAAAACACTACAGTTGATGTCCTTGTTCGGGTAACTGTTTATTCCGGTTTAAGAAATGCAAAAGTTGAAGCCTGGGCTTTGACTGATGATGATGTACAGTTTGTAACCGGAATTAACTATCATCAAGGGCAGCAGGTAGTTGTAGAAGAAGAGCGAATTTTTACATGGGGATTACATCCTGAAGATGTGGCAGCAGAGAAAGTAGAACTTGGTGGAGCCCTTTTATTTGATGCAGATGATTTTGAGAAAAAGATGGATGACGGGGAACAACATATCCTTATTGCAAAACCCGGGAAATCTGTTGAATGCTGGATTTCATCGGCTAACGCCAGAGAACCTGAAATAAATACCCTTCAGAAGTTTATGGACTTTCCTGAAAATAAAAAATAGAAGAGCGAAGTATTATTGACGTTCGAATGAAATAAACAAAAGGACATGAGGAAATTAGCACAGACTCTACTCTTGTTTTTAATTGCAGTAGCTTTTAGCTCTTGCAACGGGAATAAACAAAAAATATACAACATTAGCGACTTTGGGGCAGTGTCGCAACCGGATGTTGTAAACACCGAAGCAATCCAAAGTGCCATTGATAAATGTGCCGAGGATGGTGGTGGAACAGTAGTGGTGCCATCCGGAACATTTCTGTCAGGAGCGGTCTTTTTTAAGCAGGCGGTTAACCTGAAAATAGAAGCCGGTGGAGTGCTGAAAGGCACAACAAATATGGCTGATTACAAACTGGTGCAAACCCGTTGGGAAGGAGTGGAGCAAATATGGGTAAGCGCCCTCGTAAATGTTTTTGATGTTACTGGATTTCGTTTAAGCGGAGAAGGAACAATTGATGGCTCAGGTGATGTCTGGTTTGCTTCCCGTAAACCCGTATCGGCTGTCTCTGAAGGGGAAGAACAGCCAAACCTGCCGGCCAACATCGGCCCTGTTCGTGAGGGGGCACCGGAACTTGGTCCTGAGGGAGGATTAACGGCCACACCCGAGTCTGCAGCATACGAAATGCGCGAAGTCCGGTTGCCGGGGTATGCGCGTCCGCGGTTAATTGCCATTCAAAACTGTACCGATGTGGTTGTGGAAGATCTAACCTTTAAAAACCAGTCAAGTTGGTGTTTGTTTGTTTTATACAGCAAGCAAGTTGAGGTAAAAGATCTAACCATTCGTGCCGTACACTACATTCCCAGCTCAGATGGTATTGATATTGATTCGAGCGATGGAGTGCGTATAGTAGCCGTAGATATTGATGTAAACGATGATTGTATAGCCATAAAGTCGGGTAAAGACGAAGACGGACGGCGGGTTAACCGTCCCGCAGAGAATATTCACATCGACAGTTGCATATTCAGGTATGGCCATGGTGGCGTTGCAATGGGCAGCGAAATGTCGGGTGGTATTCGTAATGTAGAGATTAGTAACAGTGTTATGGAGGCCGACAACTGGGCGCCAATCCGTTTTAAATCGCAACCCAGTCGCGGAGGTGTGGTTGAAAATATAACTTACCGTGATCTGCAGTTGAACAATACCCGGCAGGCCTTCGAATTTAATATGGAATGGCGTATGGTACCGCCGATCAAACCGGCGTCAGATCCGCTTCCCGTGGTGCGAAATGTAAGGATTATTAATGTGAGTGGAACAGTTGGTAGTGCAGGTTTTATTCATGGTTTAAAAGATAGTCCTGTTGAATATGTTACTTTTGAAAATTGCGACATTAAAGCTACAGAAGGTTTGCGGTTGGAGAATGTCAAAAATCTGGATTTGTCGGGTCTTAATATCTCGGTAGAAGAAGGAGAGCCTGTAATAACAAAAAATATAACTGAATAATAGAAGTTTATCTTGAATATAATTAGCAGAGAGGATAACTATGAACAATAACATTTTTAATAAAAGAGTAAAGGTTATAACGCTTGCTCTTGAATCCAATTTAAAACGTCGGTCAAACGAACTGAATGGAATAGCACTTCGGGCATTATTATTCCTGGCATCGATACTTATGGTAATGATGTTTCTTTCCTCATGTAATACATCATCACCTACTCCGGTGGCAAAAATAAGTGCACCGGGTGCTGATGAAGTCGCTCAACAATTTGAAAATCCACCGGCAGAATATGCCATTTCTTTTTATTGGGGATGGGACGGTGATGTAACTGAAGAAGTAATTGAACGTGATATGGATCAGTTTAAAGCCAACAATGTTCACGTGGTTACTTTGGAGCCGGGTTACAATTTGCCTTTTGCGTACCTTTCCGAGGGATGGTTTGAAAGGGTGAAAACGGCTGTTAATAAGGCCAAAGAACGCGATATGAAAGTTTATTTGGTAGATGAAGGCAAATACCCAAGTGGCTTTGCCGGAGGGAAAATTATTAGTGAAGTGCCTGAGTTAAGTATGAAAGCTTTGATGCAGGATTCGGTTATTGAATTAAGTGGCGGGGATGGGATTGACATCACACTTGCCGTTGAAGTTGTGAGTGCCGCAGCCTACAATAAAAGCAATGGCGAAACACAAATAC
>DASQBW010000021.1:0-3916 GCA_035635015.1 Draconibacterium sp.
AAACCGTTTCGCGATAGGTAGTTTGCAACTCCCAGTAAGGTTCGGGTTTAAAATTCTCGATTTCGTAATGGCGCGTTACCAGCATGGCCAGCGTTGGCGTTTGCACCCGTCCGATTGACAAAACCTGTTTGTAACCGCCATATTTCAGCGTGTATAAACGTGTCGCGTTCATTCCCAACAGCCAGTCGCCAATGGCCCGCGAGCTGCCGGCATAATACAAATGATCAAATTTTTCTGCCGGTTCCAGCTTCTGAAATCCGGTTTTTATGGCTTCGTTTGTCAACGATGAAATCCACAAACGTTTCACTTCGCCTTTGTAACCGGCCTCTTTCATTACCCATCGCTGAATTAGCTCTCCTTCCTGTCCGGCGTCACCGCAGTTAATCACCTGTTCGGCTTTATCCAATAAGCTTTTAATGGTATTGAATTGTTTGGTCACCCCACTGTCGCCCGTCATCACTTTGGTTTCAAAACGTTTGGGCAGCATGGGTAGTGTTTGCAGATCCCAGCGTTTCCATTTGGAATCGTAATCCTCGGGCGGCCACAGCGTACAAAAATGGCCAAAGGTCCATGTTACCTGGTAACCATTTCCCTCGTAATAACCATCTCTTCGCGATCCTGCCCCAATTACCTGGGCAATTTCTTTGGCAACACTTGGTTTCTCTGCAATACAAACAATCATAGTTGCTGCAAATATACAAGGAATGACTTGCGATGAAAAAGTGAGTTATTAACAAGCGTTTAAGAATGATTAATTTTTTAGATTGATGGAGATTGAGCACCGGGATTGCGAGACCTCGGGACGGTGAGAACTGAGACTGAAAACTTGCAACTCGTAGCTCGTATCTCTTGTTACCACACCAAATCACAGGCATCGGCCGGCATCCAGTGTTGATCCTTGCCGTCCCATTTTACGTTGCAGCCAATTGGGTTGGTTACCGGAACTGAAATGACTTTCCCACTTGTTAACTCTTCGAGGGCATTTGCCAGGTCATTCACTGTCATTTTTGAGGTGTCGCGCGGACTGTCAACACCTCTTCCGGTGTAAACAAGTTCACGGTTTTCGTTAAACACATAAAAATGAGGTGTTCGCAATGCTCCGTAAGCCAATGCAATTTCCTGCGACTCGTCGTACAAATATTTCCACGGGAATTGGTGTTCAATCATCCGTTCCACCATGTGGTCAAAATCGTCTTCTGCATAGGTGCGTTTGCTGTTCGAGTTAATTCCGACAAATTCCACACCAAGCGGCTTAAACCGATCAGCTGTTTCCCGGGTTACTTCATCGCTGTTTTTCACATAAGGACAGTGGTTACAGGTAAAAAAAATTACCAAATATTTCGAGTCCTTAAAACTTTCAAGTGTATACCTGTTTCCGTCGGTAGCCGGAAGGTCAAAACCGATTGCTTTTTGTCCTGTTTCGAGTGTAAATGCCATAATTCTAATTTGTTTTTATTACTAAAAGCATTTTTGCCCGAAATTGTTTAGTGCATCTGTTTGTAAATTGGGGTACAAAAATTTATGTTCGTTTCATCCAACAAATTATCTTTGAAAAATCATCCAGTTAACATTTAGAAATAGTGTACGAATGAGCAGCGAACAGGACATCGAACGAATTAAAGAATTGCAGGCCGAACTGGCCGAACACAACTATAAATACTACGTACTGGCGCAACCATCAATCAGCGATTTTGATTTCGACATGAAATTAAAGGAGCTGGAGCGCCTTGAAAAACAATACAAAATCACCGACCCAAACTCGCCAACACAACGCGTAGGCAGTGATTTAAGCTCCGATTTTAAGCAAGTGACTCATAAATACAATATGTTGTCACTTTCAAATGCTTACTCTCAGGAGGAGCTAAAGGATTTTGACAGCCGTATACAGAAGATAATTGGCACCGATGATTTTGAGTATGTTTGCGAACTAAAATTTGATGGCTCATCGATTAGCCTGACTTACGAAAATGGCGAACTGGTTCGCGCGGTTACCCGTGGCGACGGAGTAAAAGGAGACGATGTAACAAACAACGTACGCACCATTCAATCCGTACCTTTAAAATTACGCGGAAACGATTATCCTGAAAGTTTTGAGATTCGGGGCGAGATATTAATGCCTTTCGAAGTTTTCAACCAGCTTAATGCGGAATTGGAAAAAGCCGGGGAACCATTACTTGCTAATCCTCGAAATACAGCTGCGGGAACGCTAAAAATGAAAAACTCGTCGATTGTAGCTTCCCGAAAACTGGATGCCTTCCTGTATTACGTTCTTGGCGAAGATTTGCCGGAAGACGGTCATTACGAAAGTCTGCAAAAAGCGCGCGAGTGGGGATTTAAAATTTCGGAGCACACGCAGTTGTGTAAAAATATTGATGAAGTGTTCGCATTTATCGAGAAGTGGGACAACGAGCGTTTTTCGCTTCCTGTTGCCACCGACGGAATTGTGATTAAAGTAAACTCAAGGAGATTACAGAAAAACCTCGGGTTCACGGCTAAATCGCCACGCTGGGCCATCGCCTATAAGTTTAAAGCTGAAAGCGTGTCTACCATTCTGAAATCAGTTACGTACCAGGTGGGACGAACAGGTGCTGTTACACCGGTCGCTAATCTCGAACCGGTATTGATTGCCGGAACAATGGTAAAACGGGCATCGCTGCACAATGCCGATATCATCAACAACCTGGATTTACACATCGACGACACGGTATTTGTGGAAAAAGGTGGTGAGATCATTCCGAAAATTACAGGTGTTGATATCACTAAAAGAACCTCTAGATCTGAACCAGTTAATTTTATAGAATTTTGCCCAGAGTGTGAGAAACAGCTGGTACGTAAAAAAGGTGAAGCCGCACATTACTGTAAGAATGTAGACGGTTGTCCACCGCAAATAAAAGGCAAGATGGAACACTTTGTCAGTAGAAAAGCAATGGATATTGATGGACTTGGTAAAGAAACTTTGAATTTGCTCTTCGACAAAGATCTAGTTACAGATATATCTGACATTTATAACATACCGAATAAGGAAGACCAAATAGTTGGGTTAGAATCTTTAAAAGAGCCTGAAAATGGACTTTTACTTGGAGAAAATCGTATTCCTGTTGATCGATTATTGTTTTGTGTAAAAGGGGCACCTGCATTGAAGCATATACAATCGCTACTCGAAACTTATTCTAAATCTAAGTTATTTGATTTAGATTCAGAATCAATTAAAAAATCGCTTAATCTTAAAACTGATTTAGCCGAAAATATTGAAAAATATTTCAAAAAAATAGAACAAGTAAAAAGAGTTGTGCTTAAAATGTCAGAAAATGAAAAATCAGTTTTCCCTTCTGTTGTCCTCAATGAAATAGGAGGAATATCAAAAGAGAAAGCTGAACTTTTAGAAGAAAAGTACATTTACTACCATTATATCAGTCAATTAAAACAGAAAGAAATAGAAAAAATCAACTTTTTGGATTTCTTTGAGAAAGCACAATTATGCGATTTCTTAAATGATAAAAATATTCAACATCAGAAGCTGAATCATTTAGGTAGAAATAGCATCCAACAAAAAACCTTTGACAACATCGTTCAAGGAATTGAAAAAAGTAAAGAGGTTCCGTTTGAACGTGTTTTGTTTGGCCTTGGAATTCGATTCGCTGGAGAAACAGTAGCAAAAAAACTCGTTAAAGAATTCAAAAATATTGAAAAGATTAAAACAGCGACAATCGAAGAAATGACTGAAGTTGAAGATATAGGAGAAAGAATAGCGGAAAGTGTGAAAGTTTATTTTCAAAACGAAAAACATCTGCAGCTCATAGAGAAACTTAAAGTAGCAGGTCTTCAATTCGAAGTTCAAGAAAAGGAATCAAGTTCAAACCAAATATTGAATGGATTAACATTCGTTGTTACAGGAAACTTTGGATCAAAAGTAATT
>DASQBW010000022.1:0-3604 GCA_035635015.1 Draconibacterium sp.
GGTAAGTTATGGGTAAATCGATGTTTGGGTGTATTCTTTTTCAGGGTTAACATGTTGTAAGGGTTACTGTTTTTCTAGCAGTCCCTCGCTGGTGGGCGACTGCATCGCATTCCAATAATAAAATAAAAATCACGCGATAAAATCGTTCGGGAGAGGCCTTGTTCATAAGCAACACACGAATGATAACTTAATAAAAGATAATATGATGAAAGAACAGATATTTTGTTTACTCTTAATCGTAGGGACAATTGGGATTACTCCTCAGGTGTGTTGTCAAACAGAAGAAATACTCAAACTTGAATATAATTTTAAAGAGGCTGAGCCACTGAAAATGTCGGAAATAATTTCAGAAATAAGTTATATTCCTTTGGAAACAAATCCTTCATGCCTTTTGGGTTATATGTGGATACCTGTTTTTGGTGAAGATATTCTGGTTAACACAAGCGATGGTGGCGAAAGTATTTATCGCTTTTCATCCGATGGTAAATATCTGAATACTATTGGAAGAAAAGGAAACGGGCCTAATGAATATAATGGATGTACCGACTTATTTTTGCAGGGAGACACAGTTTATATCGTATCAAATTTTACTGATGATATTTTATGTTATTCATTGACCGGAGAATTTCTTAAGAAATATAAATTGGAAGTAGAACGTCCTAAACATGTTGTTCAGCTTCCTGATAAATCTTTTATGATTACCCTAACGACCGACGATAAACTGGGTAATCTTATAAAAACTGATAAAGAATTTAATATTCAGGCAGGTTATATAAAAAACTTACCTTTTCCCAGTAATCCTCTACCATGCAGGTTTCAGAATTCAAATGATAAAATCTTTTATTATAACACCTTCCTCGATACAATTTATAACATATCGAATGGATCTCCGATCCCCTCAATTATTGTTGATTATGGAAAATACAGAGTTTCGAACGAAAGGCATCCTGAAAATAGAGTCCTATTAAACAGTCCTAACATTCATGAATTTAGCACTTGCGACAATTATTATAAGTTAGATGTATATTATCCCTACAAGGGGGACGTTTATTCTATGTTGTACAGAATTTCAGACGGCAAAAAACATCAATGGTCAAGTCTCATTAACGATATTGACAATGGAACTTTAGACCGATGGCCTGGTTTTCTGTCCGGTGATAGACTCATTTTTCATCTGATGCCTTTAACAATTCTTGAGAGGTATGAAAACATGACAAAGGAGGAGAAACTTGATCCGGCAAATTCGGCGTTTGTTGATATGGCATCCAGTATTTCACCAGATTCTAATCCTGTAATTATGGTTTGTAAATTAAAATAAAATATTTCTCCTTCTCCCCAGCTGTTGCGCGAATCCTTTCGCTTGGCTTAGTGTTTAATCTCAGAGCTTACAGTCAATCACTTCACCCATCCCTGGCTGGTGCCGGTTTGTAATCAGCATCTTTTCTAGCTTAAGCTCTTTCAGAGCGATGAGTGAACTTCGCTGGAAACACAGGGAGGTGCCCTGTGTTGTGGCTTTAGCACCTTTGGTGCATTTTTTAGCAGTTGGATTTAAAAATACCTGCTATCAAAGACTTGCAAGCGCAACTTTTTTGTACAAAAAAGGCAATTCAAAATTTATTACTAAATTGAGGCTATCATTGTTAGAAATAGCCCAAGGGGCTAAGAGCATTAGCATAGGGCAACGCCCTGTGAAATAAAAGTAGAATTGAACAACGCCCTGAAGGGGCAAAAGTATAACCACATAAAAACAAAATTATGCCTCAATCACTATCGAAAGTTTATACCCACATTACATTCAGTACCAAAAACCGACAAAATCTCATCGACACCGAAATTGAGCAACGTCTTTTTAATTATCTGGGTGGTATTTGCAAAGGTCTCGATTGTTCTCCTGTTCAGGTAGGAGGATTTAAAAATCATGTGCATATACTATGTGCGCTGGCCCGGGGTACAACACAGTCAATTCTGCTCGAAAAGCTAAAAAAGGAATCATCGAAATGGATTAAAACCGTGATAACAATTACCAAAATTTTTACTAGCAAAATGGTTACGGTATTTTTTCTGTTAATCCATCAGAGATCGATATTGTTAAAGAATATATACTTAAACAAGCCGAACACCATAGAACTAAAAACTTTGAAGAAGAATTTCGTGCCTTTTTGAAAAAGTATAAGGTTGAGTACGATGAACGATATGTTTGGGATTAAATTCTTTCGCTCCTTCAGAGCGATGAATGAGTTCATTGATAACACAGGGTGTTACCCTGTGTTATTGCTTTAGCACCTTTGGTGCTGCTGGTTTTACGGCTGCTGCGCCTCCAAAGCTTCGGGGCATCGCGTGGTTTAGTGTTTAATCTCAGAGCACACAGTCAATCTCTTTAATCATTCCACAGTCTCAAATCTGATACAGCAAGGATCCGATCTGTATTATTTTAAGTAGATACAGATCGGATCCTTTTTTTAATGACCAATGACTAATGACCAGCTTGCCTATTCCATCCAAAAACGATTGCTTTTGTATATCTTTTTTCCCCAGTAAACAAAAGGTGTGTCGGCTGCGGCAACAATCCATTTCAGGAAATAGGTGGTTAGCAAAATTTCAATCAGCACCGGCCATTCATACACGCCCCAAAAGGCAATAGCCACAAAAACCACACTGTCTATCAGTTGCGAGATCATGGTGCTGAGGTTATTGCGCAGCCATATCTGGTGGTCTTTCGAAAAACGCTTTTTCCAGAAGTGGTAAGCCCAAACATCGTGGCGCTGCGACAACAGGTAAGCGGCTAAACTGGCTACTGCAATACGCGGCATCAAACTAAAAATGGTACTGGTAGCTTCATGTGTCACTCCGGCAAAATCGTCGCCTTCAAGCGGCAGAAACTGCAGCGCCAGGTTCATAAGTAAAGTCATGGAAATAAGGCTGAAAAAACCGATCCACACGGCTTTCTTCGCTTCTTCTTTGCCGTAGTTCTCAGAAAGGATATCGGTAACCAGAAACGAGGTAGCGTACACAATGTTACCAAGCGTAGCAACCAGACCAAACAACTCAACGGTTTGTATCACCTGAATATTGGCTACAATTACCGAAATAGGTATCCACATTACAAGACCCCATTTCCCGAATAAACGGTAAGCTAAAATAATGAGCAGAAAATTTGCCAGCAACATGGCCAGCCATAGAATTTCGTTTTGCATTTTTTTATTTTTTTTATTCGCAGGGTGATGCCACCTGCGCGGTTATTATTCTTTATTTTTTCTCAGATTACAACAAATTTACATCGCGGGCAATGTATTCGCCGTAATCTTTTATTGCCGGCGTATATTGTTCGTGAAATAGCTCCGATGTAACCATAAAATCAGCTGTTGAACGGTTTGATGCTGTTGGAATGTTGTATAAAACTGTAATACGCAGTAATGCTTTTACATCAACATCATGAGGCTGCGGTTGCATCGGGTCCCAAAAGAAAATAAGCATGTCAACATTCCCTTCGCAAATCATCGCGCCAAGTTGCTGGTCGCCTCCAAGCGGGCCCGATTTTAGCCGTGTTATCGTTGGTGGTACAGTGCCATGTTCGCGGCAGCTTTCAGCAAGTGTCTCTTCTACC
>DASQBW010000023.1:0-1685 GCA_035635015.1 Draconibacterium sp.
TGCCCTTAATCCGAAATACCTGTTTTGCGATGAACCCAATTCAGGTCTCGATCCTGAAACGGCTACAGTTATCGATAAACTCATACAAAACCTGACCAAAGAATTCCAGATGACCACTATAATTAACACCCATGATATGAACTCGGTGATTGAGATTGGCGAGTCGGTGTTGTTTATTTCGCAAGGCTTAAAGGAATGGGAAGGCACGAAACATGAAATCTTAAATTCAGACAACCAAAAACTCGAAGATTTCATTTTCGCCAATAAACTTTATGCGCAAATGAAAAAAGGGCAGTAATAAAACGCTTACTTCTTTCCACTCCTATCAGAGATGAAACGCCCAAGACAATTTATACTTATGCTATATTTGTCCCAAACTTCGGAAAAAGAACTTCGGTATCATAACTTCCGGTATCAAACTTTTTAGCATGAATTACGAATGTCTGATATGCCAGGTTAAAGCACTGCAAAAACGTATGGATAAATACCAAATTGCAGAAGCAAAACGAAATGCAATTGTTAGTAAGGCCATCTCATCCATTGCCGGAATCGACCTCGACAACAGCTACTCACCTGAAATTACCCGCAATATTCTAAAAAAGCTGGAATCGCATTCGGAGATAAAAGATCCGTACAGCAGCGAAAAAAAGGAAAGCAACCAGGCACTGTTAAAACGCTATAACGAGTTCAGGAAAAAGGTAAATGAGTCAAACGATAAATTTGATACGGCATTACGTTATGCCCTTGCCGGAAATATCATTGATTTTGGCCCAAACCACCGTTTTAATGTGGACGAAACAATTGAGCGGGTATTCCAAACTTCTTTTGCAATTGATGATTCGGAAGCCCTAAAGGCGGAAATAGAAAAAGCAAAAACCATTTTATACCTGGGCGATAATTGCGGCGAAATTGTAATGGATAGACTCTTCCTGGAAACAATAAACCATCCAAATGTGATATTTGCCGTTCGCGATCATCCGGTGTTAAACGATGCCACCTTAACAGAAGCGCAGGAAGTTGGGTTACACAAAGTTGCCAGGCTAATCTCAAATGGCGACAATACACCTTCAACGCTGCTGCACCGTGTAAGCAAGGAGTTCCTGGAGAGCTACCGATCCGCCGACCTGATTATAGCAAAAGGCATGGGTAATTTCGAAGGATTGATAGACGAAAACGATCCGCGCCTGTTTTATTTGTTGATGATTAAATGTTCGGTTATCGGCCAAAAAGTTGGTGCCGAGAAAGGGGATTTTGTAGTGAAACGGAGCAAAAAGTGAACACAAAGTCAATAAGACACAAAGAAAACCCCAAACTTTTATTTTAAGAAATGATTCCGTTACTAACGCGTTTAACGATTAACCATTCTCAATTATTCCGAAACGCTTCTTACACCTTTACGAACTTTGTGGCTTTGTGTCTTCGTGTTTAAAACTACTTTTTAGGATCCAAAGTAACCACTGGGATAATCAATTCTTCCATCGAAATTCCGCCATGCTGAAACGTATCTTTGTAATAGTTTGCGTAATAATTGTAATTGTTCGGATAAGCAAAAAAGTCGCCTCCCTGTGCAAAAACATAACTGGTGCTAACGTTTCGGGATGGAAGGAAAATACTTCGCGGATCGCGAACCTCAAATACATTTTTCGATTTAAAATTCAGGTTCTTACCCAGTTTATAACGCAGAT
>DASQBW010000024.1:0-5335 GCA_035635015.1 Draconibacterium sp.
TGTTGACCTTTCCTGAGGATTTTGGAAATAGCTGGAAAATATTGTTTAGCCATCCGCTTGATTTTACAGCAGTTTGTACTTCTGAACTGCTTGGGCTTGCCCGTAATCAAGACAAATTCGATTCGATGGACGTTAAAGTGGCAGTAGTATCCATCGACGAAGTTGAAAGGCATTTATTGTGGAAAGAATTTATGGAGCGTGTGCTGAATGAAGAAAACGAAACCGTTAAAATAGAATACCCCATTGTTGCAGATCTTTCCGGCAAAGCCTCGAAAAAATACGGCATGTTACATCGCTCAATGAATGACAAAAGAGATGTTCGGGGTGTATTTATTATTGATCCCGATAACATTATTCAGGCCATAACTTTTTACCCGATGACGGTAGGAAGAAATATGGATGAAATATTAAGAACGGTTGCGGCACTTCAATACACACAACAAGAAAATGTGCTTACACCTTTAGACTGGCAACCCGGTGAGGATGTTCTGGTTCCTCACAAACCATACACAGAAGATGAATTAGAGAAAAATCCGGAATTAAAAGATCAGTATTACAATAAGGGTGAATTTATGTGGTTCAAAAAAATAGAGGACTGATTTTAGCCCCATTTTATACAATCTTAATGGTTTCGCCCATTATCTCCAACACATCGCCTTTAATTAGCTTTGCTTTTTTCCTGAATTCGGGCTCTCCGTTACGAAGCACCTCGCCATCTTCAACAATAATCTTGGCATGTCCGCCGGTTTGAGCGATGCGTAAAAGCTTTAATAATTTTACCAACTCTATATATTCGGTATTTAGCTGAAATTCGCACATCAGATTCCCAATTTTGATTTAATAGCTTTAGGTATGGCATCTTTGTGTACCATAATTCCAATGGTTTTCAGGCGTACGTAATCTTCTGTCATGTGCAAATAACCACCATAATCGTTACCATCCGGCCCCCAAGAGTTTTTAGTATAAAAGCAATCTTTTCCGTCAGCATCTTTCGACAAACCAACCATGTGCATTAAATGATCATCGGTGGTTGATCGATCATAAAAAGTTTCCTGACGCATTTTCTGATCAACTTTGCCTTGCAGTTTCTTTGGAACATCGGCTTTCCCATTTTTATGTACAAATGTTTCCTCACTGGTATCGCCGTCCCACGCAATACTAAAACCGTTGTTTAGCGCGTAATACATAACGTCAAGCAAATCGTTTAATGGCAAATTATAATATGATGCGTGCGCCCAGTTATCGGGCACCTCAACAATACATTGTTTCCAAAACGGGTGGTGGCTAAACGATGTTAACTCTACATAATCATCGGCATTCAATTCATAGTTATCTCTTAATTCAATGGGGGAATATTTCTCGCCGTCCTCCTCAATATTTTTAGGCAATTTGCCCAGTTCCTTTTTCAAAACTAAATCGAACTCCTTTAAATCTGAAATATCGCCTTTTCCACTTCTCATTTTATTCAGTTCCGAAACCTTCTTGCGCATCTGACTTGCCAACGCCGAATGATTGTATTTTCCATCCACCTCAACTCCGGGATAAGCATCGTACAGCATAACCCCCTCATCTGCAACAATTTTTAAGACATCGTGTGCTAAACTTCCCTGCCCGAAATTATTGTTTCCATGATATAGCAAATACTGGAAAACTTTATTCTTATAATTGTAATACACAAAATACATTTCTGAGAGATTGGTTTCAGGAAATCCTTTGCGCATGATCTCCGATTCCAGAAAGCTGGTGGTTGCAAAACTCCAACAGGTTCCGGTACTTCCCTGGTTTATAACGGGTGTATGCTTCACCTCTTTCAGCAGTGTAAACTCTTCCCCATCCTCCCTCGCAAATCCAGCTGTTGTAAGCAGCAGTAATACAATAAACAGCGATAATAACTTCATATATTTTATAAATTTTTTAATTCTTCTTTTAACTTTTGGGTGAGGCTCGCAACAATTAGATTGTACGATGCATCAATCATCTCACAAAGTAATTTAGATGGAACGGTTCCATCTAAATCAATGGTGTTCCAATGTTGTTTGTGCAAATGATAGCCTTCGTAAATAGCCGGATAATGTGCCCTCAACTCAATATTCTTGTCCCGATCGTTTTTTAAACTTATCCGGTGATCGTCGAGCCCCAGCAAACAAAACATTTTATTCATCACCTTAAAAACCAAGGTAGTTTCATCAAATGGGAAACTTTCTGCTACTCCTTTCTTCTGCAGGCAATACTCCCTGATTTCTTCAAAATTCATGATGTCTAATTTGGAAAGTATAAAAATAGAAGAATCAGGAAGAAATAAAAATGATGTGTCGGTTTTAAATTGAAAAAAGTTCGTTACAATAACCCACAGGATCACCCCTCTTCAGTTCTCCCCTCAAGAGGAGATGTTGCTCCCGGGCATCGGGAGAGACAGTGGGGTGAATCGCCTCTACAAGTAAATCTACATTGTTGGATAAAACGCATCCTTAAAATGCTCCAGCTCGTGGCCTTGCTGAAAAAAAATGATGGTAATTACATCAAAACGGGTGTCCAGTTCACTCTCGTGTTCAATAATGTATGCATCAGCAGCTTCAACAATGCGTTTTATTTTGGTGTTGGTTACTGCTTCTGAAGGATGTTCGTAACGCAAACCCGACCGCGCTTTCACTTCAACAATTACCAGCTCATCGCCTTCCTGTGCCACAATATCAAGCTCCAGGTGCCCATGGTGCCAGTTAGTAGCTTTAATTTCGTAGCCCAGTTTTCTCAGATAATCCTGTGCCAGCCCCTCAGCAATGTCTCCCAGTTCGCGTGTTGATACCATTTTCTATTTATTTCAAGGGAAAAGTTATGCCTCATCAAATCTCTCGCAAAGCCGCGAAGACGCAAAGCAAATTTACAATTTATCAGTTTTATAATTAATTACAAATCTCAAGTTCCCAGCGCTCATTTTCAAATAAATTTCTCCCCAATCTTTTTCGACCTACATCAATCTTAAAACAGTTCCTTCCACAGCAACCTCCATCTCCCACTCTTTCCCAAAAGCCAGCGCCAGGTTCTTTTTATCGTGTCCTCCCGGAAATCCGTAACAAACGGGATAGTCAAAATCTTTTACTGCTTCTGCAAAAATCTCATGAACCGTTTTCCCAAATGGCGATTCATTGTCTTTCATATCGGTAAAATCACCTAGAATTAGACCGGCAAGTTTATCCAATTTCCCACTTAATTTAAGTTGATACATCATACGATCGGTGTGGTATAAGAATTCATCAATATCTTCCAGAAAAAGAATCTTACCCGTTGTATCAACGTCATAGTTGGTGCCGTGCAAACTGGTAAAAATGGATAAGTTCCCCCCCACAAGTTCAGCTTTTGTTTTGCCCAACCGGTTAAAAACACTTGCTTCTATTTTATAACTCACCCCCTCTCCCTTTAACACTTGCATCATTGATATAAGGTTTTCGTTTGGCGCACCTTGCTCATCAAAAAAGTAGCGCGGCATCACCCCATGTAGTGTTGGAATCCCAAGATTATGCAAACACGAGTGCAAAATGGTAATATCGCTATAACCAACCAGCCACTTTGGTTTTTTAAGAAATCGAGTATAATCGAGCCGATCGATAATGCGTATCGTACCGTAGCCCCCACGCGAGCAGATAATAGCATCGCATTCGGGATCGTCTAAAGCTTCCTGTAAATCATAAGCGCGCTGCTCATCAGTTCCTGCAAACTGATAATGTTGGGCAAAAACATGTTCACCAAGTTTTACAGTGTACCCTTGTTCTTCCAACCACTCAACGGCAGGCATTACGTATTTTTCTTCAATTTTTCCTGCGGGCGATACGATTCTGATTATTGAGCCGGGTTGTATGGATTGTAGTGTAATCATAAAATACGTCAGAAGTTTGAAGATCGAAGTCGAAAATTAATCTGGTACAATTCGCAACTTCGAATAAATTCTATTTGTAAAAATACAAAGTAATTGCTAAAACTGCATCAACCGCCTAAAATCTCAAACAACTCTTCCACATCCCCGGCAAAATAATTGGGATTGGCAGCACGCAGATCGGCCTCTTTTCCAAAACCATAACCTACGGCAATGGTAGAAATCTCGTTTTCGTTGCCGCCTTCAATATCATAAACCGTATCGCCAACCATTACAATTTTTTCCGAAGGAACCAGTTGTTGCATAGTAAGCACATCAGCGATGATCTTGTTTTTAGTGGCCTTTTTTGCATGATAATCCGCGCCTTTCAACTGAATTATGTAGCGGTCCATTTCAAAATACTCGATAATTTTGTTGGCATATTTTTCCAGTTTTGCAGTGGCAACATACATTCTTTTCCCCTGCGCATCCAACTCGGCCAGCAATTCCATAATTCCATCGTACGGATCGTTTTGATGCCAGCCATGTTCGCCATAATATTCGCGGAAATATTCAACGGCCAGTTTTGTATCACGTTCATTCATTCCAAACTGCGTGCTAAATCCCCACTGCAGCGGAGGCCCGATAAATGTATCCAGAATATTTTCGTGATAGCCATCAACCTGCATTTGCTTCAGTGCATATTTCAGGGAGTTTTTAATGCCTAGTGTATTGTCGGTGAGTGTACCGTCGAGATCGAATATAATATGTGAAAATTGTGCCATCCAAGTAAAATTTATGCGAAGGTAATAGTTTTAAATTTGCTCCCTGAATTTTGCTATCTTTGCAGCCCTAAAATTGATTTTCAAGAACGACAAAATATTTCGAAATGAGTAAGTTCAAACGTACGCTAATTACCACAGCATTGCCTTATGCCAATGGTCCGATCCACATTGGTCACCTTGCCGGAGTTTATGTTCCTGCCGATATTTATGCACGTTACCTCCGCCTGAAAAACGAGGATGTAATTATGATCGGTGGTTCTGACGAACACGGTGTTCCAATTACGCTAAAGGCCAAAAACGAAGGCATTACTCCGCAGGATGTGGTTGATAAATTCCACGGAATTATTAAAGATTCGTTTGAGAAATTTGGAATTTCGTTTGACGTTTACTCTCGTACAAGTGCACCGGTTCATCATGAAACGGCTGCCGAATTCTTCAAGAAATTGTACGACGAAGGAAAATTTGTTGAAAAAACATCGGAGCAATATTACGACGAAGCCAACAAACAATTTTTGGCCGACCGTTATATAATTGGTACCTGCCCAAAATGTAATTTCGAGAAAGCTTACGGCGACCAGTGCGAAAGCTGCGGAACTTCGTTAAGCCCGACCGAATTGATCAATCCAACATCAACAATTAGCGGAAATAAACCGGTTTTAAAAGAAACCACACACTGGTACCTGCCACTCGACCAGTACGAGCC
>DASQBW010000025.1:0-2019 GCA_035635015.1 Draconibacterium sp.
ATATAAAATTACCTTTTGTTCTTAACAAATCAGGTGCTTTTTGTGTAAATCTTGAAATGGATATTGAAGTTGATGGAATGAGTAATCATATCGAAGGTATTTTTCTTTTAGATTTAGGATATCCACGTAAGGACATATTAATAAATCCTACTTTTTTTTCTAAAATTGATGCGGAAAACCATGAAGATCTTTATTATTATGAGATAGGTAAACAAAAGCCTCGAATCGAGTATAGTTTTAAAGCACAAAAAATTACTTTTACCACTTTAAATAATGTAATTTATAATAACATTAAACTAACAGAATACCCACGATTTATTGAAAATTATCTTTACGAACCATATGCAGGAGTAATTGGAGTTGAAATATTTGAGAATTATAAAATAGCAATTGATTATGCAAGCAAATTTTTGTATTTAAAGCCATGTCTAGAGAAAAATACTATTCTTGAAGAAACATCTTACAAAAAGTGGGGGATAACATTAAGGCCTGAAAAAACTTACGATACAAAAAAGCCATCTTCAAAAAATTGGGTCGTTTCCAGAATAAAGAAAAATGGAATAGCTTGGGAGGAAGGCATTAATTTAAGTGATGAGTTACTTTATATAGATAATCAACCAAAGCAAAACTTTGAACAAGACTTTTTAGTACTCAAAATATTAAATCAGTCTAATACGATTACAATTAAAAAAGGCAATTCGAGTATTGTTGTTTTAAAATAAAATCTTATAATGTCAAAATATATCAAAACTCCATCAGGGAATCTATACAGTGTCGATAACCTTTGCTTGATTAATCCTCAGTTATTTAATGGAAATGATCCATACTATATAAAAAAACATCGTTATTTAGAGAAGAAATATTTATCTAAGAATCCTCTCAAGATTGAAAGAATTGAGGTTACATCAGGGTGTAAATCTTCCCCCGCTGGTGCGGATTTGCAATCCGTACCTCAGCCTACAAGGCTGAAAAACAATATTAGCAAAACAATGAGCAGGAAATATAAGTTTCATAATCCTGAAGGAGTTTATTTCGTGTCGTTTGCAGTACAAGGTTGGCTTGATGTGTTTACACGAAACGAGTATAAAAATATACTGGTAGATAACTTAAAATATTGCCAGGAACAGAAAGGCCTTGAAATTTTTGCATGGTGTATAATGACAAGCCACATTCATTTGATAATAAGAGCAGGTAAAGATATTCTTTTGCAGGATATTTTAAGAGATTACAAGAAATTTACAAGTAAAGCAATAATAAAGGCAATTGATGAAAATATTCAGGAAAGCAGGAAAGAGTGGCTATTGAAGCAATTTAAAATAGATGGAGGCAATCGTTTTTGGCGGGGAGATAACAAACCGGTTGAGTTATGGAGTAACAAGGTAATTGACCAGAAAATTGATTATATCCACATGAATCCGGTAGAAGAAGGATTAGTATTCAGACCAGAGGATTATGTTTACAGCAGTGCTGCTGATTATGCTGGCGAAAAAGGTTTACTGGATGTTATAGTAATAAAATAGTTACTCCTGAGAAATTAACTGGATTTTTTGTTTTTGCAAAACAAGGCACAGATTGCAAATCTGCGCCAGCAAGGGCAGGAAAATTGAGGCAATTAGATATTCAACCAATAAAAATGTCACCCCTCCGGGGTTTTATTCGGTCAATGAATTTATTAGCTATAATAATATCATCCCGTTGGGATTAAAAGAAAAAACAACCGGAGCAACTGGCGAACAGTTTAGATGAAAACGATAACCCGGTTTTAATGCTGGTGAAGTTGAAAGAATAAAACCAAACGTGATTTAAAATGAAAAAAAATAATTCTATTTTACTGATTCTTCCCTTTATCCTGTTACTTATATCCTGTAATACGAAACCAAATACCGTACTCACAAATTCGATTGATGTAACCCCCCCGCTGGTGCGGATTTGCAATCCGTACCTCAGCCTACAAGGCTGAAAAACAATATTAGCAAAACAATGAGCAGGAAATATAAGTTTCATAATCCTGAAGGAGTT
>DASQBW010000026.1:0-7283 GCA_035635015.1 Draconibacterium sp.
TCCAAAGCAGCACGGTATTCAGTGCGCGAGTTTTCATAGTTCTCAGCAGTAAATAGTTCGTCGGCTCGTGCAATCGCATCGGCGTAGTTTTGATCTTTTTCTGCCTGGATAGCGGCCAGTCGTGCAGCTTCAGCTTCGGCAGCTTCCTGAGCCAAACGTTCCTGTTCAGCAACCAGTACATCAATTTTTCCAATCATCTCGGTAGGATACGATTCATCCGGCTTTATTCTGTTCGCCTCAGCAAATGCGGATTTTGCATCCGAATAATTTTCCTGTTCAAATAATCGATCCGCGCGGGCAACAGCATCGTTGTATTCCCGTTCTGTTTCCGCCAATTGATTTAGTAAAGTTGTAATTTCATCCAGTTTATCTTTCGGATATTGTTCACGAGGTTTTATTCCAAGAGCTTCATTGTATCTTCTTTTGGCATCGTCATAGTTTTGCAGTGCCAGCAAATTATCAGCTTGTTCTATTATTTGTGTATATTGTTCTTCGATACCCTGTTGCGCAATAATTTCGTTAATCTCTACAATTCTATCTGCAACATGTTTATCGCCCGATTTTAGTTCATTTGCCTTCTCGTAAAGTGATTTTGCATTGGCATAACTCTGTGCATCAAATTGTTTATCGGCCTGACTAACAAACTCATTAAAACTGTTTTCAGCATAAAGGATCTCACTTATCTCCTCTACCCTCTTCTTAGTTCTTGGCTCGTCGGGCACAAGAGCAAGTGCCTGTTCGTAATTCGATAATGCTTCAGGGTATTCTTCTCGTTTGTAGGCTTTATCAGCGGCAGCAATAAACTTATCAAACTCCATTTGGTTCAGGATGTTTTTCATGACCTCCCTTGTTTCTTCGATCCTTCGGGTTGCTGTATTATCGCCAGGTTTATGAGATAAAGCATTCTCGAATGAAGTAAGCGCTCTGTCGTAAAATTGTTTCGAAAACATTCGCTCTCCTTCCGACATGGCATCGTCGTAGTTTTCCTGCTTTTCCTGGTTCTTTCGCTGGTCAGCCAGTAAACCATTTATTTCATTAATCTTATCTTTCGGATATTGCTCGTTTGGTCTAATTTCGAGTGCACGATTAAACAGGCCAAGTGCTTCATTAAACAACAGCTCGTTAATTGCCTGATCTCCCTGCGCAATCAGGTTTTGATAATTTCCATCGGTTCGTTGCTGTTCAAGCAAATCAGCAATTTTCTTTAGTTGGTCGTTAACATACTGATCAAATGGTTTTATTGACAGAGCACGATCATACGACTTTTTTGCATCCTGCAGTTGTCGGTTTGAGAAGTGCAAATCGCCCTCCTGAACTAGCTTATTAAATCTTTCGAGCATGGCTTTATCCAGATCTGCCGCAACCATAATTAAGCCGAGTAAATCATTTATTTCAGCAATCCTGTCTTTCGGGAACTGCTCATTCGGGAAAATCTTACTCGCTGCTTTATAACCATCCAGTGCAGCAATAAAATCCTCGTTACTATACTCTTTCCCAGCTTGTTCCAGCAACTCATTATATTCCTGACGTAATTCTGCCAGCTCGGCACGGGTAAGTTTATCTATAAAGTCAGCATTTGCATCAACCTGCTGAGCCTGAGCGATTGCCTGATTTATTAGCCTTTCTATTTGGGCATCATTGTAATAAAGTTCCTTTACAAAATTATCGACACTTGGACTGTAGAAAATTTTAAGTACTGTATTCTCCGAAAAGGAATTATCTATTCCCGGAATTTCTGTAAACAAATTAATGTCAACAGGGAAAGGAGGAAATTTAGGATCTGTATTCAATACATCTCCCGGAACCGCTGTTTCAACCACAATTTTTTGACTAAAATTTCCTTCATGCTGAAAAATCAGTTCCCATTTGTGGTTCCAGTTTAACTCCACATTGTATTTCCCATCAGCTCCAATACCATAATTATCAAGTCGCTGTCCGTCACGAAACATTTGAACAATAGCACCTTCGGCAGATCCTTCCTGAACGGTTACGGTACCTTCCACGGCCAGACCATTGGCGCGTTGTGCCATCAACTGGGAATAGCATAAAATAAATAATAATACAAAAAGTATAGACGTAAAACCCTGCTTCATATCAAGTTGTTAATTAAGAAAGAACGAAAATAAGAACAAATAATTATCCAATAAATAAAATAGCTGTTGATTTTATAAAGCAGTCTGTTTTTTACATTTTAAGCGATAAAAGGACAAATTAATGCCATTTTTCAAGGATATGTATTATTTTGGCAAATCATTCAATTCAGCATCTAATATATATGACAACAAAACGCGAAGCATCATTGCTGACAGCATTGTTACCGATTTTAATCTTAATTGTTCTTTTAACGCTCAATGTGCTGCTCTTCGACGATACTTTGTCTGGAGCCAACCAAATTGCATTAATGGTTGCAGCAGCAATAGCTGGAGTTGTAGCATACCGGTTAGGTTACACATGGGACAGAATAAGTAAAAACATCATTTCAACCATAGGGTCAGCAATGCCCTCCATTCTGATATTATTATTGATTGGCTCATTAGCCGGTACCTGGATGATCAGTGGAGTTGTACCGGCAATGATTTATTATGGACTGGATATCATAAGTCCTAAATTGTTTTTGTTTACTGCTGTTGTTGTTAGTGCAATTGTAAGTGTAGCCACAGGAAGTTCGTGGTCGACGATTGCTACAATTGGTGTTGCATTATTGGGTATTGGGCAGGCCATTGGAATAAATGAAGCAATTGTGGCAGGCGCAATTATAAGTGGTGCATATTTTGGCGATAAGATGAGCCCACTGAGTGATACCACAAACCTTGCCCCGGCCATGGCAGGAACTGATTTATTTACACATATCCGGTATATGACTTTTACAACAGTACCGACTATGACACTAACATTGATCATATTTCTGATAATAGGTTTCAATTACGACTTTTCGAGTGCAACCGTTGATGTTCAGGACGTAAAAACTGCTATTGATGTTACTTTCAATACCAATCCTCTTCTATTTTTGGTTCCGGTTGTTTTGCTCACGGTAATCATCTTAAAAGTTCCCCCGCTCCCTTCATTATTTATAGGAACAATATTGGGCGGAATTTTTGCCATTATATTCCAGCCAGCCATTATTCGAAATGTTGCAGGTGACATTGAAAATTACTGGACAGCATCATACTATTCAGTAATGAAAGCAATGTTTGGCGATGTTAGCCTCACTACTTCTGATGCAAATGTAAACGACCTGTTGAGTACATCGGGAATGCGCGGAATGCTTGATACGGTTTGGCTTATACTTTCGGCAATGGTTTTTGGAGGTGTAATGGAATCAGCAGGATTATTAAAACGAATAACGCAGCCCATTATAAAATATGCAAAAAGCACCGGAAGTCTTGTGGCATCGACGGTTGGTACCTGTATATTTTTTAATACCACAGCATCCGATCAATACATTGCACTGGTTGTTCCCGGAAGAATGTACAAAAAGGCTTACGAGGATAAGGGACTAAAACCAGAGGTGCTTAGCCGAACGCTTGAAGACAGCGGAACCATAACTTCTGTACTTATTCCATGGAACACTTGCGGAGCAACTCAATCGAGAGTGTTGGGTGTTGATACCTGGGCTTACGCTCCTTATGCCTTTTTTAATATTATTAGTCCGTTTATGACCATTTTGTTTGCATATCTGAACATTAAAATCAGGCGATTTGCCAAAGGCAAACAACCTGACAATCCTTAAGATGAGTAACTTAAATCCGGTCTAATTCTTAAACCCCAAATTCGTTTCCACTTCGTTTGTTAATTTAGAAATGTGTTGCTGGTAAACAAATGAATATACAACCAACAATCGTTTAATTAATTAACGAATTAAAAACAGCTATGATTTAGATTACACCGTAAAACCAAAATCAAGGAGCACCCGAAAAATCCCCCTCATTCTTTTAATGTTTCGGCTGCAATTCCCAATTAAAAAATTACATTTGCGATTTAAAGCCACAATTATTCGATATTATTTAAGGAAACGATTAATTTTATTAAATCGTTGTATGGAGCATATTGATTATAATTCGCCATGGCGCAAGGTAGCGTCAACCATCTACAAGAAACCTACCGATTCTAAAATTTATGGTACGGTAGAACTTGATGTGACAGACATTGAGAAATATATTGCACAAAAAAGAAAAGAAGGCTTAAAAACGACGCTCACCTATATAATGACATTGATTATTGGCAGGGGTATTCGTAACGAAGTTCCGGAATTAAACACCTATGTAAAGCGTGGGAATATTACACAGCGTAAACAAGTTGATGGTGTAGTAAGCGTTTTATTACCCGGAGGACAAATGGGATCGGTTAAAGTTGAGAATGCAGATCAACAAACCATCCAAGAAGTTACGGATCAGATTTCTGCTCATATTCGTGATTCGAGAAAAGGAGAAGAAAACGATACCATGCAATCAAAGCACATGCTTGCTAATGTTCCGTGGCCTTTCAGAAAATGGCTGTTCAGATTGTATCGCACAGTAACTATTGATTGGGGGATTTCGTTACCGGGACTTGGCCTCGATTCAAACAGTTTTGGCTCATACGTTGTTTCTAATATTGGTACCGTTGGTCTTGATACCGGATATGGTTCGCTTCTTCCTTCCTCCAATGTTTCTGTGGTTTTTATTTTGGGCAGCATTCAAAACAAACCTGCCGTTGTAAATGGAGAAATCGTACCACGAAGAATCATGTTGCTTTCAGCTACGCTCGACCATCGTGTTGTAGATGGATCGCATGGTGGCCGTATATTCCGACAAATAAAATACCTGTTAAAAAATCCACATTTACTCGAAGAAAAACCAGCACAAGACCTGGCTAAATTCTAAGATTATTTTAAGTTGGTCGTTTTTCAACCCATTTTGAAAAATTCTCCGTGTACGAACACGGAAAATTAATATTTTTGTTAGTTTTGAGAGCGAATAAGTGATTTTATGATTTATTACATGCTTAAAATTTAATCGTTATCGAAATTAATAAACAAATACGAATTAAGGATATTGCTGAAAAAGCAAAGGTTTCAATCGGAACTGTTGACAGGGTTTTACACAACAGAGGTGAAGTTGCTGAGTCGACTAAAAAGAAGATTCTCGAAATCATAAAAGAATTAAATTATCAGCCGAACATTCTGGCAAGTACTCTTGCTTCAAAAAAAACGGCAACGTTTGCAACTTTACTGCCCCAGCCACCATCGGAAGATGGTTACTGGAGTAAACCAATCAAAGGAATAGAACAAAGAATTACCGAGTTACCACAGTACGGAATACATTTGGAATCGTTTACATTTAACCAGGCCGATTCGAAAAGTTTTGCGCAGGAAGCCGATAAGATTCTCGGAATAAAACCGGATGGAGTGGTTATGGCACCTTTCTTTAAAAAAGAAGCCATGGTATTTATCGAGAAATTAAAAGCATTAAAAATTCCATTTGTTTTTATCGATTCGGAAATTAAAGATGCAGGACAACTGAGTTATATCGGACAGAATTCTTATCAAAGTGGACTGGTTTCAGGCAAACTGTTAGATCTCATCCTATCCGATGGGAATATTCTTATTATTCATTTTGCAAAAGAAATGGATAATCAAAACCATTTAATTCAACGCGAAATGGGTTTTTACGACTGGTTTAATAAAAAGCCGAATAATGCGCACAACCTGTTTACCATTGAAATACCCGATACCAACTCGAACGATTGGATGCTGGAGGTGGAAAAAACGATTGCCGAAAAAAATATTAAAGGCATATTCGTTACCAATTCAAAAGTGTTTTATGTTGGGCGTTTGCTGAAGAAATTAAAAATGCAGCAAATGAAAGTAATCGGACACGACCTGATAAAAGAAAACATCGAATGTTTAAAAAAAGACCTGGTCCAGTTCCTTATATGCCAACGACCTGAAGAACAAGGATATAATTCCATTAACAAACTCTTCCGAAACATCATTCAAAAAAGAAAAATACAAAAGAAAAACTATACATCTATTGATATCGTAACAAAAGAGAACGTTGATTATTATAAAGAATTTAAATAACAGAAATGCAAGCATTATCATTTAACGATTTAAAAGGGAAAATATGTGTAATTACAGGCGGAGCAGGTGTTTTAGGAACGGCCATGGTAAAAGCCATCGCATCGGTTGGAGCCAAAATTGCCATTGCCGACATTAATAAGGAAGTTGCCGATAAAGTTGCTGCTGAAATTGCTTTAGAATCGGGAGCAGAAGTGATCGGTGTAGAAGCCAACGTTTTAGATAAAAATTCGCTTGAAAAGGCCAGGTTTGAAATTAATGAGAAACTGGGACAGATTGACATATTGATAAACGGTGCCGGAGGTAACAGTCCGCAGGCCACGACAAAGGTTGAAACCCTTACTGAAGAAAATATGGACAAGCTTGAAGATACATTCTACGGACTTGAAATGGAAGGCTTTGACAAGGTTTTTGCCTTAAACTTCAAAGGCACTATTCTGCCAACAATGGTTTTTACACAAGATATGCTGAAGCGAAAAAAAGGAGTTGTACTCAATGTTTCATCGATGAACGCGTACAAACCACTCACTAAAATCCCGGCTTATTCAGCTGCCAAAGCATCAATCAACAATTTTACAGAGTGGCTGTCGGTGCACCTGGCAAAGGTTGGCATACGCGTAAATGCTATTGCACCAGGTTTTTTTATTACACATCAAAACCGTTTTTTGGTAATGGACGAAAAAACAGGCAACTACTCCCCTCGCGGACAAAAAATTGTAGACAATACACCCATGGGGAAATTTGGAGAACCGGAAGATCTGCAGGGAGCAACGCTTTTTTTAATTTCTGATGTATCCAATTTTATTACAGGCATTGTAATACCGGTTGATGGAGGATACAGTGCTTTTGGAGGAGTATAAAATTAGCGAATAAGTACAATGCAAAAGCCAGATCAGCTGACTTGGCTAAATTTTGCAACACTGCCGTTAGCGTTAATGATATAAATATCACTTGAATAAAACAGTACAATATGAAACTAAAACAAAACTGCCAATATGCCATGCTCGTTCCAACAAGTATGGGAACCCGGATCACCCCTGATAACGGACAACCTGTTCATATAAGCGATAGATTTACACTTTACGCAACAAGTGCCGAAACAAATGTTGCCAGTATTTCTTCATATCTTGGATTACCGGTAAAAGTTTTAACCACGTTTGTAAAAGACAGCCCGATAGCAAAATTTATAAAAAGTAACTTAAAAGCCCGCCACATGGACTATGAA
>DASQBW010000027.1:0-2279 GCA_035635015.1 Draconibacterium sp.
AAATATAGCTTAATCAAATGTTACACGGGCTTGTTGTTGTTTTTTTAATGTTTGCTAACGGATGGGTATATGAAACGTTTGGCATTTCAAAGCGATTTCCTATCAAACCGTTGCGACGTTTATAAAATGTACTGCCTTTAAAATCAGCACTTTCCGCCAAATGTTTTATATACCGTGTTGTATGCTGGGCTGTGTGTCCTGCGTTACCACAGGGTACAGAGATAAATATATAAAAGTTCTTTGAATTGGTAACATAACTTTATTAGAGATGATAGGCTTAACGAGCTATCGGAAACGAGCTGATACTATTTTGATATGGTTGAAATCAGAAGTCTCACAACAGAAAATGCGTTAAGGATGAACTATCGGCAAAGGTGTTCAGGCAAATTTGTCAAACCGCCATATGGTGCTTTTGTAAAGAGCAATGGTACTCAGCGATATGGTCAAGGCAAGTGCAATCAGTTGTAGGATTGACACGAGTATGGTGTTTGCAGAGGAGTTGAATGAAAATAAACCACTATCGAAGTGTCGAAAATAACCTTTATCGGGATAAAATCGAAGGGGGAGCGACCCTGAGAGACAGAGCATAACGGCAACCTGATTACTGGTTATGCATCCCGCGGCATTAAGGTGGCAAGAACTCTGCATGGGCTCTGGTAAGGAACAGGAGAACCAGTGCTGTAATGACAAGCCAAACGGCAGAGAACCTGTAAGGAAATGCCAAAAGTAGCAAAGTGCAGCATTGGGGCGGATGAAGCCGTAGTAGCGAATATACCCACGAGAGCGGACGTAATGCCTCTGCGAGCGAAGGGCTTCACATGACAGGTTCTGATATGTATTACAACTTAATTTCAATTAAGGATGATTTTTGTAGAAGAACAAAAGACGCAGCCGATTATCAGGTTGCAAGTAACAGAGGCTTTCAAACGAGTGAAAGCCAATGGCGGAAAAGCAGGAGTTGATAAAATAACACTTGCAGAGGTTGAAAATAACAAACGTAAGTTTCTGTACCCTTTGTGGAACAGACTGGCTAGCGGAAGCTATTTTCCTAAACCTGTCCGCCAATCGTTTATACCCAAGTCCGATGGCAAGAAAAGGCCATTGGGCATACCTACCGTAACGGACAGGGTAGCGCAACAGGTCATTGCAACTGAATTGGAAAACGATATTGACAGTCTTTTCAGTCCAAATTCGTTTGGATACCGACCCAATAAATCGGCACATGATGCCATACAGCAATGCAGGATAAACTGCATGAAGTACAGCTGGGTTATTGATTTGGATATGAAAGCCTTCTTTGATAATATCGACCATGAGTTGCTAATGAAAGGCTTACGCCATTATACAGATAAGAAACATATTCTGATGTATTGTGAGCGATGGCTTAAAGCACCTGTTCAGCTTAAAGATGGAACAATCAAACCGAACCAAGGAAAAGGTACTCCGCAAGGAGGAGTTATCAGTCCAATACTGGCGAATATTTTCCTTGACATTGTGTTTGATAAATGGATTGAGAAACATTATCCTGATGTAGTATTTGAACGCTATGCCGATGATATTGTGGTTCATTGTAGTCACATTAAACAGGCACTGCGACTTCTGGAAGCGATAAAGAAACGGTTAAAAGACTGCAAACTGGTATTAAACAGGGAGAAGTCCAAAATCGTATATTGTCGCCGACACCAAAAGAAGCAGCCACCGTTCAAAGTGCATTATCAGAAATTCGATTTCTTAGGTTTTACCTTCAAGCCGCGCATTACTAAGATGCATGGCAAACTGAAACTGGGTTTTACTCCTGCAATGAGTCAAAAGAACATTGCCCGTATTACCGATGAGATTTTCGAACGTAAAATACATCGCTGGGTTCATTTCTCTTTGAGCAAAATTGCAGAACTGCTTAACTCCCAAATCAGGGGATGGATAAACTATTATTCCAAGTTCCGAAAGTCCGAGATGCGTAAATTATTTCGTGTTATTAATATGCGTTTGGTTAAATGGGTTCGCAACAAGTATCGTAAGTTCAGGCGTCGCCACTGGTACAAAGCTTACAAATATTTAAGAGGGATAGCACAAAGCTACCCAAATATGTTTGTGCATTGGCAACATGGCTTTGCGCCCTGATATGTCTTTGTCATGAAGAGCCGTATGAATCGAGAGGTTCACGTACGGTTCTGAGAGAGGTTTAGGGGTGAGATTCCCCTTTACCTACTCGACTATCTTATCCATCCTTCTACACGATATATTTTATCAAGTAGTTTATAGTCTTCGCCGTTTTTAGG
>DASQBW010000028.1:0-3446 GCA_035635015.1 Draconibacterium sp.
ACGGAGTTATTTATTTAAAAGGCGGCGATCTTGCCGAAGAGCTAAAACCTTTTGGAAAACGTATATTCTTGCAGGATTTGTCGCAATATTTTGAAGAATCCTTTTTCGAAACCAAAAAAGTACTGCACTTACCATTATGAAATGAAAGCCGGCTTGAATCATCAACCGGGCTTAAAATTTATCCTTAATCCTTATCCGTTAATTCTTAATCCTTTTTACAGGTATTCGTCACCAAACGAAACACCCATTTTTCGTGCTTTTGTAATTAGCCCGTAGTCAGGTTCTACCAGTCGGAGTTTTCCGCCAACTTCACTGAGAGGGACAGTGGTAATCTCATTGTTTTTAATGGCAACCATGGTCCCAAAATTTCCATCAGCAATTGCGTCAGCGGCAAATGCACCGTAACGGGTTGCCAATATTCGGTCCATAGGTGTTGGTGATCCGCCTCGCTGAATGTAACCCAGAACCGTTTCCCGTGTTTCAATGTCAGTATAGGTTTCAATGGCTTGTGCAACGTGAGTAGCTGCCGAAACGCCTTTAGGATGATCGATACCTTCAGCAACTACAACAATTGAATAAGGTTTATTGCTTTCGAAGCGGCTTTCAATTTTTTTACAAACCGAACGAATATTGTATTCCAGTTCAGGTAGCAATATAATATCGCCTCCACCGGCAAGTCCTGAATAAAGTGCCAGCCAGCCGGCATGGTGTCCCATAATTTCAATGATCATTACGCGCTGGTGCGAGTTGGCTGTTGTATGTAATCGGTCGATGGCATCGGTGGCAATTTGTACGGCCGAATCAAACCCAAAAGTAACATCGGTCCCCCAAACATCATTGTCAATGGTTTTAGGAATACCAATAACGTTCAGGCCTTCTTGTGCGAGCATATTGGCCGTTTTCATGGTGCCGTTGCCTCCAATGCAGACAATGGCGTCAAGCCCCAGATCTTTATAGTTCTGCTTTATCATCTCAGGCTTGTCTACATCGTCTTTACTGTTTTTGCTGTTTTTGTATGGTTTCTCGCGCGAAGTCCCAAGAATAGTCCCCCCAAGAGTTAGTATACCAGATAATGCTGACTCTTTCAAGATATTGTAATCCCCGTTTATTAAGCCTGAGTATCCGGCATTAAAACCCAGCACTTCCATTCCATATTCAACAATTGCTGTTTTTCCAACGCCTCTTATCGCTGCATTCAGTCCCGGACAATCGCCCCCTGCAGTCAAAATTCCTATTCTTTTAGGTTTTGCTGAAGTTCCCATATTAATCGATTTACATGATTTAATTTGAAATTAATATCGAATTTACAAAAGAACTTGCTAAAAACGATAGATAGAAGTAGCTAAATGCCCATTTTGGTATTATTTATATCAGGCAGGACAGGGATTTGGATATGAATCAGATATTTCTCCGGTTTTTATCTTCTATTCAGGATTGTACTCCGAGTCGTTTAGTATTTGCTGAAAGTCATAATTTGCCATTAGTTGGGGAAGGGTAACTTCAGGGTTCTCTTTCATGTACTTTCTTACAATTTGCCACCCGATCCAAATGCCTGTTCTTCCCGGCGAGTCAAGAGGAAACCCGCTTGTAGACGGTGCAGGGTTAATATACCGGATGATATTCATTCTTTTGTTGTTGTAGAGCATTTCGTGTTCAATAAGGTAGGTCCACATTTGTGGCTCATTCATTTTGCACCATTCCAGTTGTTGTGTGGTATAACCAACTTTAAGCGAATCATGCACATCCGGGAGCATGGCATCAACAAGGTACATTAGCTTCCCTTTTTCAATCATGTTAGCAAGAAGATTTGTGGTACGATCGGTATGCTCAAACTCGGTAATTCCCCATGCCAAAGCCACATCCGGCAATATCCTGGCTTTGTGCATGTTTAAAATTTTGTATTGTGGTGTATTTTGAAGCTGCTGATAGTACCTACAGTCGCGACCGAGGTATTTATCAAGGCTGATGCCAATGATATTTTCAGCTGTTACCACCGATTGGTTAAAACCTGAAATGTAAGTGTAAATGGTTGGCAACTCCTTTTCAGGGAAATGATAGCTGAAATATTTGAAGGCCCTTTTTAGTCCTTTTTCAAGATTGTTTATATCGGAAAATACTGAATCGGTTGTGTGTTTTACATCCAATATCATGCTGTCGTTTAAAAACAGTTTCATCATGTCTTCAAAATCTTCATCGGCAATTCCTCCAACCTGAATCACGCGGTAGGTGTACAGGTTAAAAAAATCGGGATGTTCGTTGCTAAGTTCAACCAATGATTCTAATGTGTCTTTCCCCTGCAAATTAAAAAGTTGTTCTTCAAAACGTACAAATTCTATCTCTTTGTTCACATCCGATAAGTCCACTTTTAGTACATTTCGTTTACATGAAAACAACAGCAGGGCAATTACACCTGTTAAAATCAGTCCATTTATCCATCTCATTTTACAAGAAATTTAAATCATTACGCTTATGCGGTATATTTATTGCAAAACTGAACTAAAAATTGAACTTTTGCAAGGTTAAAAAGAATGATCAGATAGAAGAGTTTGATATGAAGTGCTTTAGGCATTAAACTCTTAACTTTAAACTCGAATCATGAAAATTGCACTTGCCCAGTTAAATTATACCATTGGCGATTTCGTTGGAAATGCATCAAAAATAATTGCCGAAATCAATAAGTCGAAACATGCGGGAGTAGACTTGGTGGTTTTTTCCGAACTTTCGGTAACGGGTTACTATCCGCACGATTTGTTGGAGAAAAAAGAGTTTATAGAAAAAGCCGATCAAGCTGTTGCCGAAATTGCAAAACACTGTAAGGATATTGCTGTGTTGCTTGGTGCTCCGCGCATTAATGAAAATGAGCGTGGGAAAAAACTTTTTAATTCGGCTTATTTTTTAGACGATGGCAAAATAAAAAGCACACACAACAAAACCCTGTTGCCTACCTACGATATTTTTGATGAATACCGGCATTTTGAGCCGAACCACGAATTTAGTCTGGTGGAATATAAGGGTGAAAAAATTGCCGTTACCATTTGCGAAGATTTATGGGACGAGCAACCTACTGCCAACGAATTTGGTAAGGATAAACTTTACTCAGTATCGCCAATGGAGGAACTGGCAAAATTAAAACCCGATTTTGTGGTGAACTTATCGGCGTCGCCTTTTTCCTATAATCAGGAGGGCTGGCGGAAGAATGTACTTATCAGCAAAGCCAAAAATTATGGCATCCCAATTTTATATTGTAATCAGGTAGGTGCTCAAACCGAATTAATTTTTGACGGCGGTTCGGTGTATATCGATTCAAAAGGTGAAATTGTAAAAGAGCTAAGTTATTTCGAGGAAGACTATTTGATTTTCGACACCAAAAACCCGGGCGAAAAATCGCTTCAGAAAAAGGTTGATTACATAGAAAAAATACACGATGCCTTGGTGCTGGGTATTCG
>DASQBW010000029.1:0-4066 GCA_035635015.1 Draconibacterium sp.
CATATCCCGCACTTTCTGTTTCTAAAACATCATAAGAACGGGCGAAATCAAGAATGTTTTTTACTGACCGATCTGATGGTTCAAAATCAATCGGTGTTGCTTTTTTTTCAATTTTGCTTTGATTGTTGTTTACAAAATAAATTAAGGTAAAGAAATTCATCATAGGCATTTCAAATTATTTTTATTTAAAACGCCTCCCTTACCTCAATATTGTGTTAACAAGAGTTAAAAAGTTGTGAGATTCAGGTTTTTATCTTCAACCAGTTTTCTTAGGTTAATCAAAGCATATCTCATCCTTCCCAAAGCTGTATTTATGCTAACATCCGTCTGTTCTGCTATTTCCTTAAAACTCAGCCCCATATAGTGTCGCATGTGAATGACTTGTTGCTGATCTTCGGGTAGTTCTTTAACAAGGTGTTTTACCTCATTTAAGATTTGTGAATAAACCATCTCGTCTTCAATGGTTTTTTCCGAAAATTTTTGAGAATTAAAGATGTCAACATCCGAACTGTCGTTGGAAATTGTGCCTTGCAACTTTGCTTTTCTGAAATGGTCAATAATCAGGTTGTGGGCAATTCGCAGCACCCAGGAAACGAACTTCCCGTTTTCAATGTATTTCCCTCTTTTTAAAGACCGGATTACTTTAATAAAAGTATCCTGAAAGATATCTTCTGCCAAATCCTGATTTTTCACAATCAACAAAATATACGAATATATCCTGCTTTTGTGTCGGACTATTAATGTCTCAAGTGATTTCTGATCGCCTTGAATAAATTTTTGAACGAGTTCATTATCGTTCAGTGTACTGAGTCTGAACATTACCTTCTATTTATTATGTGTAAACAAAAAGTAAAGTTTATCTATAGGCGTTCGTTTTTTAGTGAAGTAAAAGTATTATTCTAATTTTGTACCGTTCAAAAATGAAACATTTTACCGACAAAAGCAAGTTTTTTTAACATTTTATTGGATTCTATTAATAATTATGTCGAATAGTAAAATTGCTAAATGCATTGAGATTCAGAACGCAAGGGTTCATAATCTGAAAAATATAAGCTTAAAAATTCCCCGAAATAAATTTATTGTAGTAACCGGTGTGTCCGGTTCGGGAAAGTCATCGCTTGCTTTTGATACACTTTTTGCGGAAGGGCAACGCCGCTATGTTGAGAGCTTGTCGTCGTATGCAAGACAATTTCTTGGACGGATTAATAAACCCGAAGTTGATTTTATTAATGGTATTCCACCTGCAATTGCTATTGAGCAAAAGGTAAACACACGAAATCCACGTTCAACTGTTGGAACATCGACTGAAATTTACGATTATCTAAAACTGCTGTATGCGCGTATCGGACAAACCATATCACCTGTATCGGGGAGAGTAGTATCGCGAAATAGCGTTACCGATGTGGTTGATTACATCAGTAGTTTTAGTGAAGGAACGCGTCTGATTATTACGGCTCCACTGCAAACTAAAAACGGAAGGTCTGTTCTTCAGGAAGTTGAATTGCTGATGCAACAAGGTTTTTCGCGCATTGAAACAAACGATGAAATTAAGCGAATTGATGAGTTGGTAAAGTCGAAAACAGAAGATTTATGTAACGGAAGTTGTAACCTTGTTATTGATCGTGCTGCAGTTAAACACGACGAAGATACCCGAAGCAGAATAGCCGACTCTGTTCAAACCGCTTTTTACGAAGGTCATGGAGAGTGTATTGTTAAAATCTATAAAAATGAAGGTACAGAATCAAAACATTTTTCGAACCGTTACGAAGCCGATGGAACCGAATTTGAAGAACCTTCGATTCACATGTTTAGCTTTAATAATCCGGTTGGGGCTTGTCCTACCTGCGAAGGCTATGGAAAAGTTATCGGAATTGATGAGGATCTTGTAATTCCAAACAAATCACTTTCAATTTATCAGGATGCAATCGCCTGCTGGAAAGGTGAAAAAATGAGTGAATGGAAGAATGAGTTAATCTATTCTGCCGAAAAATTCAACTTTCCGATTCATAAGCCATTTTACGAACTTAGCGATGAACAAAAATTTCTGATCTGGACAGGGAATCAATATTTTAATGGATTAAACCAATTTTTTAAACATCTTGAAGAAGGCAGTTACAAAATCCAGTATCGCGTTATGTTATCGCGCTACCGCGGAAAAACAATTTGTCCGGAATGTAAAGGTAGCCGCCTGAAAAAAGAAGCAGGCTATGTTAAAATATCAGGAAAATCATTGCAGGAATTAGTGTTAATGCCTGTTGCCGACTTAAAGAATTTTTTCTTCACATTAAAATTAACAGGCTACGAACGGAAGATAGCAAAACGTATTCTCATTGAAATAGAAAACCGCCTTGATTTCTTGTGCGATGTTGGCCTTGGTTACCTTACTTTAAACCGGCTTTCGTCTACTTTATCCGGTGGAGAATCGCAACGGATAAACCTCGCTACATCGCTTGGAAGCAGTTTGGTTGGCTCCCTTTATATTTTGGATGAACCCAGTATTGGACTACATTCGCGAGATACCGAAAAACTGATTGGTGTGTTACAGCGCCTTAAACAATTAGGGAATACAGTACTGGTTGTTGAGCACGATGAAGATATAATTAGGGCCGCCGACCAGGTTATAGATATAGGTCCTCTGGCCGGACAACATGGTGGGGAAGTGGTGTTTCAGGGGACACATTCGGAGTTGGTGAACAGCCCCAAAAGTTTAACAACAAGTTATCTTACGGGTGTTGAAGAAATTCCTGTACCTGCCCAACGAAGAAAGTGGACCAATGCCATTGAGATAGTTGGCGCGCGCGAAAACAACCTGAAAAATATAAACGTAAAGCTTCCGTTAAACACGCTTACAGTCATTGCAGGAGTAAGTGGGTCTGGTAAATCTTCGCTGGTTTCAAAAATCCTTACTCCGGCCCTGACGAAAATACTTGGCGGATATGGCGAAAAAACCGGTCATCATGATGCTATTTTGGGCGATTACAAGATGGTTAAAGCTATTGAGTTTGTCGATCAAAATCCAATCGGCAAATCTTCACGATCGAACCCGGTTACCTACCTAAAAGCTTATGACGAGATCCGAAAATTATTTTCGGAACAACAGGCGGCCAAGATTCAGGGTCTTAAACCTTCGCACTTTTCTTTTAATGTTGATGGAGGACGTTGCGATGAATGCCAGGGAGAAGGAACTATTAAAGTTGAAATGCAGTTTCTTGCTGATGTTTACCTGCTTTGCGAAAGCTGTGGTGGAAAACGATTTAAAGAAGATGTTTTAGATATAAAATATAAAGAACTTAATGTTGACGATATTTTGAACCTGACCGTCAACGGGGCTATAGAGCAGTTCAAAAAAGGAAAAAGTTCCACCGAAAAGAAAATTACCAAACGCCTGAAACCGTTGCAAGATGTTGGTTTGGGATACATTAAGCTGGGCCAATCTTCCAGTACCTTATCTGGAGGTGAAAGCCAGCGCGTAAAGCTTGCATCGTTCCTAGCCAAAGAAAAGGATTTGCCAACGCTGTTCATTTTTGATGAACCCACCACCGGGCTACATTTTCACGATATCCGAAAATTGCTCGATTCGTTTAACGCACTTATTTCACGTGGCCACTCTATAATGATTATTGAACACAACATGGATGTAATTAAATCGGCTGACTGGATTGTAGACCTTGGCCCGGAAGGAGGCGAAAAAGGCGGACAACTGGTTTTTGAGGGAACACCGGAAGAATTAATTAAGTTAAAAGAATCTTACACTGCAAAAGCACTCAAGGAAAAATTATTATGAGGAGCCCCAAAAAGAGGCTCCTCATTATTAGGTTTTTGTATTTTAAACAGCAGCATCCTCTACAACAACTGGTTTAATTATCGATTTTTCAGCGATATTATCTGAAATGGGGCAACGGGCTGCAATTTCTTTCAGGAAACTCTCTTTTTCTTCATAACTCATCTCTGCATCGAGTTGAACAAAGCTTCTGATCTCTGTAAAGCCGGCTCTATATTCATTTGTTTTGCCCAGTAAAAAATCTTTATCGATGTCACCTTCAGCTGCTGCACTTATTCCGGCCAG
>DASQBW010000030.1:0-3298 GCA_035635015.1 Draconibacterium sp.
CCTCATCTGCATCGCAATCCAGTTCAAATGATAAACGGATGTTTCTAAATCCCACGGGTACTTCTTTCGAAACGGCCAGTGTTCCTTTAAAATCAAGGTCGCCTTCGGCTTTTACCGTTCCATTTTTTAGCTCAATTCCAATGGCAGTTGCTACCGAACGCAGTGTTACTCCGGCACATGTAACAAGAGCCTCCAAAAGCAAATCGCCCGAACATGGCAACGAACCGTCGCCGCCCGTGGCAGGATGAAGCCCGGCTTCTGCAAGTGCTCTGCCTGTTTCAACTTTGCACGAAATCCCCTCCCCGATTTTACCTTCCGCTTTAAGTGTAATAACTGCCGATTCGGGATCGTCCCGGTATCTTTCTTTCAGTGGCGCTTGTAACGTTCGTAGTTCTTCAGAATTCATAATCATTTGAAATTAAATCGTTGCAACAGGTTTTCTAAGCCAAGTGATTTTAAATTATAACTACTGGCAGTTCATATTGTTTTATTAATTGAATAAAAGGCAGTTTATCAAAACACAACTCATACTTACTACAAGTGGAATAAGCAATTATCCCATTCCTGAGAATGACCATTCACTTAATTCACCCGAATATATTTTTCCATTTGGTAGTTGTCTTTGTCGTAAGTCCAATCATCGTTTACGGGATAAATATGGATCAATGTATCGCCACTAAATTCAAGGAGTAATTTCGAGTCTCTTCCTGCATAATCATCCGAAACATGAATGTCGATGTGTTCTGTGTAATGATTTCCTTCAAGGGTGTAGGTGCCGTTGCCATAATTCATACTGGTAACGCCTTTAGAAATAAACTTCCCTACAAACAAAAAATACTCTCCCGACCAGCTTTTAAGTTGCTCTCCTTCGGCATTTCCCGGAATGGTTAAAACCGTTTCTCCTTCCGAAACACCTTTGTATTCAACCAATTTCCAGGTGCTTTGTAATTTACTTTGGGGTGTTGAACACGCAAAAAGGAGAGCCACAGCAAATAGCAGAATTAGATTTTTCATAATTTTTGATTTTTAGTGAATCGTAATTTTATAGATTAACGAAGCAGGTATTAAGTTGTATTATTTTTCCTGAAGCAGTCTTCAGGATATCGATCAAACGCTGAGGAAAATGATTGAGTGCCCATCTTGTCCGGTTTTTAATAACTAAATAAGTTACGAAAAACCCGAAAGAAAAGCAACAGACACGATAATCCAATCTTCCTATGCTACTAAGCATTCAAAATAAAAAGGTTTAGCACTTGCCAAACCTTTTTACCGAACTGAAAAGCCGTTTTTAGCGTTTACCCTTTTTTAGTTTCAGATGGCCCTGACTCCAAAAATCTGTTCTGAACTCGCTACCGTCGCCCACATAAACATAAGCATTGGTAAGCGCCATGCCCATAGCATCCTCAAACCGGCCTGTTCCTCCCATAAAATACATGGTGTCGTTAAAATGGGCTACATAACCTTCTTTATCTGATCCTCCCATTACCATCCCTGCAGGAATATCGATAAACAGCGAATCGCCGTTATCGGCAACGAAATACCCTAGTTCTGTAAATGCATACTCACTTGTTGCTCCATTCACACAAAAAGTCATGTAAGTTGTTATTTCTCCCAAATGGCTAATGTCGCCTTCCCCCATCATGGTTTCTCTAAAATGACCTTCATTACAGGCTTCGCCCGAGCCAACAGGCATCGCACGCCATACCGAAAAATCGGCCTTAAAAGGAACTGTCACCATTTTGTCATCGCCTGATTTATCGGCGCCATACATGTTACCTTTTTTCAATTCAATCAGCTCGGATTCGTCAACCAATTCAGCGCATGCCATAATTAAAGCCAAACAGCATACTGTAAACAGTAATGTTTTCAATTTTTTCATGTTGTAATTTTATAGTTAAACAATAGCTGCCGGCTTTATCACCTTAATCGGGTAATTGTAATTACATAAAAATCTGCTCCTTTCAGATATTATAAGCTTAATCCTACAAAACAGGTGTAAGCTATGTTTTAAAAATTGCAATGGGATAAAATTTCCTTTTCAATTGTTATTAGCTTGGTGACTAATCTGAAAAAAAGACGTCATCAGTACTTATTTTCTGTATTAAAAGATACAGCTTTTAAAACAAAGAATCAATATAAATAACTAACTCTGCAAGTAATAGAAGGCTGTTAATCAGGTAATAATGAACAGTTCGTTCGATTTTCAGTTCCGAAAAAATGCCTTTAAATAATTAAAGAAACAGAGAAAAGACATGCAAATTTCGTAACTTGTACAAACAATTTTGTGTTCTGTGTAATTCACAATTTAAAAACCACAAAAGAGCATGTCAGCATTACCACATACCGATACCGAGCCCATTTATACGCTAAGTATTGCTGCAAAATTGTCGAATACGCCGCCCCATTCCATCAGGCAATACATCGACAAAGGCCTGGTTCTCCCATATAAAAAAGACACCAGACGCCACCTGTTTTCCAATTCCGATATTCAACACCTCATTTGGATTAAAAAAAGCATTGAAGAACAAGGATTAAATTTTGCAGGGATAAAAAAATTGTTGGCTATGTTGCCTTGCTGGAAGATCAACAACTGCAAAACAAAATCACGGAAAAACTGCGAGGCGTATACCTCAAGCATTACCCCATGCTGGCAGGCATCGAAAAAAGGCCGCGAATGCAGAAACAAAGAATGCCGCTTGTGCCAGGTTTACCTTTTAATAAAACCCGGTATCGAAGTTAAAGCAGTAATGCAACAGCTGATCCCCTAGCAGCTGATCTTATCTGTAACTTGTTGGTAACAATGATCTTCTTGAAACCTATCATCGTAATCCTTTAGTTTACGGAATAGCAATCTATTTTAATACATGAAAAAATCGTTCAATCTGAACAGAATTCCTTCGGTTGCAATCTCACGGACAAGGACATCATTAAATCCTAATAACTCAAATTTATGCGCAATCCGGCAATGAAATGCTCAGATGCTTCGGTATTCCAGATTTTTAACCATTGCAAATGCGGAGAGATAAACACCCATTTATTCAACTGTGTGCTGAAATAAAACTCGGCCAACTGTTCGGGATGTTCATAAACTGTTATCTGAGTCTCGGCATAAGCCAGCCCGATTTTGAGCTCACGGTTCAAAATGTATTGCCGGAAACCTATACCTCCGCTCCAGGCATTTTTTATGCCCAGCCACTGCGCCAGTTCTTTGCTGTTGGCCCCATAACGGCCAAAAATGGTAAAATGGTTGGCAATCAGCTGATCGAACGAAATACCAAAACCACGACTGTCGCCAGCC
>DASQBW010000031.1:0-2498 GCA_035635015.1 Draconibacterium sp.
GTTTTGTGGTTTGGCCGGGAACGCAGTTTCATACCACAAAACCCAAAAACGAGCTGGGTGTTCCGGTTACCAATGCTGCTACCATCGCGGTAATGGGTAACCTGAAAGAAATGTCAGCCGATTACATTCAGGCGGCTTCGTACGAAAAATACGGAGTAAGTATGTTTGTGGGTATTGGAATTCCGATACCGGTTTTAAATGCTGACATTGCCAAACGCGTATCGATTAATAACAGCCAGATTGAAACGTCGGTACTTGATTACGGAACCGTTGGAACGCCAAAATTAGGACAGGTAACATACGAAGAGTTGCAGTCGGGAACCATAAAAGTGAAAGGCAAAAAAATTAGAACAGCGCCTGTTGCCAGTTTAAAGAAAGCACGAAAAATTGCTGATGAACTGAAAAACTGGTTGCAAAACGGTGAATTTGAAGTGACAAAACCCGTGCAAATGTTCCCAACAAATACAGCGTTAAACGGATTAAAAGAAACGGAGGTCGACAATGATTAAAAAAAGATACATACTGAATTTCCCTCCCCAAAGCGGCGACAAAGCTTTTACTTACCACCTGGTGAAAGAATATGATATCCGAATTAATATTCTGAAAGCAGAAGTTTATCCTGGAAAACGTGGCAGCCTTTTGTTGGAGCTGCACGGCAAAAAGGAGAACATTGAAAAAGGCGTTGAATACATTAAAAGCCATAAAATTACCTGCGAATCGCTGGATAAACGTATTCGCTGGAAAGAAGAAAAATGTATCGACTGTGGCAACTGCACCGCCGTATGTTTTGCCGGAGCTTTAAACATGAACAGGGATTCGTGGAAACTGGAATTCGACAAAAGCAAATGCGTGGTTTGCGAACTTTGTATTCCGGCTTGCCCTCTGAATTTATTCGAAATTGATTTTCGATAAAATTACTCATTCAGCATGACGCAATTGGGTATAATATGAAACTTTTTGAAGAACGTACATATCGCAGCCAGTTTAACACCGACCGTTTTACATGTTTTGAAGTTAAACTCCTTGAAACTGATCTTTGGATCGGTATCGATCCGGCTTCTTACAAAGAAGAGATGAAGGAAGTGGCTTTGGCAAAATTGAAAATGCTGCGTCAAACTTTCGATGATTATATCGAAAAGGAACCGTTTTTCAAGAAAAGCCTGAAACCGTTTCAGCCGTCAGACTTTGCTCCTGAAGAAGCAAAAGCAATGGCGCTGGCCGCCGAAAAAGCAGGAATTGGCCCGATGTCGGCAGTGGCTGGTCTGTTCGCACGCGAAGTTGGAGATGAAATTTGTAAAAACTTTTCGGTGAAGGAGCTGTTAGTTGAAAACGGTGGCGACATTTATTTGCTTTTACAGGATGAACTGGTTTTATCGGTTTTTGCCGGCGAATCCATTCTATCCGAGCGTATCGGGCTGGTAATTTCAGCAGGGAGTAGTACCTCTGGTATTTGTACTTCGGCCGGAACCATTGGCCCATCGCTGAGTTATGGGAAAGCTGATGCAGTTGTGGTGGTTTGTGAAGACATTCTTATGGCAGATGCGTTGGCGACAGCCCTGGGAAATAAGGTGAAAACACCTGACCATGTTGAGAAAGTGATTAAACAGGCAGAAAATTTTAACGAGATACAATCGTTGCTCATTATTTGCGAAGATAAGATCGGGATTAAAGGTGATAATGAAATTAGGATTTTGAAGTAAATGAACACAAAGTCGCTAAGACACAAAACACTTCGTGTCTTGGTCTCTTTGTGTTAAAACGAATACAGATGACAACAAAAAGAGACATACGGGAAGAACTCAAAAAGAGAGTATTGGTATTGGATGGAGCAATGGGTTCTCTGATTCAGGAATATAAGCTGGACGAGGCCGATTACAGGGGCGAATTGTTGAAAGATCACCCCAGTGATCAGAAGGGGAACAACGACATGCTGTCGCTTACCCGCCCCGATGTTATTTCAGAAATTCACAAGGCCTACTTAGAAGCCGGTGCCGATATTATTTGTACCAACACATTTAATGCAACCAGCATTTCGCAGGCCGATTACAATACGGAAGAGTTTGTCTATAAGATGAATAGAGCTTCGGCAGAGGTGGCCAAGAATCTGACCGACAAATTCACCGAGGACAATCCGGATAAACCGCGTTACGTTGCAGGATCAGTAGGTCCTACCAACAAGACACTATCGCTGTCGCCCGATGTAAATGATCCGGGTTATCGTGCCATTTCATTCGACGAGTTGAAACAAGCATACCGCGAACAGGTGGAAGCTTTACTTGATGGCGGTGTTGACCTGTTACTGATCGAAACAATTTTTGATACCCTAAACAGCAAGGCAGCCATTTTTGCCATTGAAGAAGTATTGGATACCAGAGGCATAACTATTCCGCTAATGGTTTCGGGAACGATTACCGATGCTAGCGGCCGAACACTTTCTGGTCAAACGCTGGAAGCTTTCCTGAACTCGGTTTCGCACGTTGATTTGTTAAGTATAGGAC
>DASQBW010000032.1:0-2983 GCA_035635015.1 Draconibacterium sp.
GGGCAGACAACAGAAGGAAGAATTGAAACTGAGCTTTCCGGTGGTAATTGGAATCTTTGGCTTGACCAGGCCGCTCAATGGAGCAACGATGAAATTTATTTACCTCCGGTAGATATATCAAAATTACCAACCAATCCTCCAACATGTGGATGGGAAGGACTTGAAAGTAATTCCGGGATAATCAAGGTAGATGTTCCGGGAACCGTTGAAGAACATTACTGGGGTCGAATTGGAGTTACAGATGCAAGAGGTGCCGGAGATTATGTTGGAGTATCCTGGTGGAGCAGAAAATTTCCTGTAAGTGAAAATCTGAAAGGGAAACGAGTTACAATTGCGTTTCAATCGGTAAACATGCGTGCAGAGATCTTTGTAAATCAAAAATTAATGGGATACGATGTTATTGGCAATACACCATTTGAAGTTGACATTACTGATGCAGTAATTTTTGGTGGAGATAACCAGCTTGACATTCGTATCACCGATCCGGTTGGAAACTTCGCATGGGATGATAACGGATTAATGGCCTGGGGTGAAAACCTGATACCGGCGGTACATGGTTTTGGAGGTATTACAGGTAAAGTTTTACTTCGGATAACGGATGATGTTGTGATTAGCGATATTTATGTTGAAAATCAGCCTGATCCCAAAGAGGTAAACATGTATATCACGGTTGACAATTTTACACAGACACCACAAAATGGTACATTATCAGTAAAAATACATGAAAAAGGTAATCCCAATGCCGAGGTATGGGAGGAGTCATCTGAGGTTGAATTACCTCGTGACGGTGATGTATTTTCTGTTTCAGCAAAAGTGCCCCAAGCAAAGCTTTGGGAACTTTATGATGGTGATGGTATAAAAGAAACCAACCTTTATGAAGCCTCAGTTACTATTACAAGTGAGGATAACGAAATTGTTGATAATCACAAACAACGTTTTGGATTCCGCTGGTTTGAAGTTGGTGAGAAGAACGGAGACAAGAGGTTTTATTTAAACGGCAAAAGGGTTTTCGTTATAGCGGCTATGACCAGAGGATTCTGGCCTAAAAACGGCATATTCCCAACTGAGGAGATGAAAAAGCGCGATGCAGAGGCAATGTTTGACTTAGGAATGAACACCATGTTGATGCACAGAGCAATTGGCCAGCCCGGAGTTTTTGAATATGCCGATGAAAATGGTTTTTTCACTTATGAAGAACCGGGAGGTTACAGGGTAACGCCTAACAGAAGAGCAGGCATTGAAGGTCCTGATGAACAGGCGTACAAATTACGTGAGGAAAAGCTAAGACGTATGGTTATTCGTGATCGTTCTTTCCCGTCATTAATCATTTACAACTTAAAAAATGAGGCTACAAATCCTCCTATCGACAAGGATATTGAAGATATGAAGATGGTTCACGAATTGGATCCCGGAAGAGTAATTACTTACAATAGCGGAAGTGATCAAATCAATTCCGATGTTGAATATTTTAATTACAAACCCAATGATCCTTTTGAACTTCACATGTTACCATTTAACCAGGAATTGATTTATGGTGGATGGTGGGATCAGCACCATTGGTATCCTTATTCCGGTTATCATGATGAAATGTACCAGAATCCAAGATTCTTTGTCAGAGGTGTAATTAATGGTGCACGATCTACAATGCCTACCGATTCCTTGTATCGCTTACCTGAAAATAAAGTTTTATTCTTTGGAGAAGAAGGTGCGTTTGGAACCATGCTACGCTTACAAAAAATTGCCGAAGAAGTAAAACAATGGGGAGCAACTGGTTTCAGGGAAATGGAACATGTTGACTGGTTTGAAAGCTATGATAAATTTTTAGATGAAACAGGTTTCAGAGCGGCCTACCCTAACGTTGATAGCCTAACCAAAAGTCTTGGACGCAACTTACATTATTTCCAGGGAAGAAATATCGAAAGTGTAAGAATCGGCAATGTTGGCGACGCTTACAATATGAATGGCTGGGCCTCTGGAGGAACACGAACTGATGTGGTTGGAATGTACCGCCATCCTACAGCCGACAAGTCGATAATCAGTCATTACACACAACCACTTTATGTGGCTGTAAAGCTACGTAATAAAGTGATTCAGGTAGGTACAGAAACCATTGTTGACTTTTTTATTGTAAACCAAATGGATATTTCAGGACGTCATGTTTTGAAAATGGATGTAGTAGGACCAGATGGAAACAGCGTTTTTCAAAAAGAGTTTAATGTAAGAATAACAGGTGGAGAAGAATTTGGAGAGTTACTTGTTGAAGGAGTTAAACTGCCAGTTGTTGATGCGCCCGGTTATTACATGGTAAATGCGGTATTGGAAAAGAACGGACAAAAAGTAACCGATGGATTTGATGACATTTATGCTGTTGATCTGGAAAACGATATTCAGGGTTTAAGTTGTGCTGTACTGGATAACAGTGGAAATGTTAAGGAATTTATTAATAAAGAAACAGGAGCAAGTGTTGTTGATTACTCCAGTTCAATTCCGAAAGTTGATGTTATAATTATTGGCGACTACGAATACGATTCTATAGAAGAAGCTTCACTTCAGGATATCTTCAACAGGGTAAGCAACGGCGCTAAACTGATTGTTCTGAGCGACGCCATAAAGTTTGTCAGCCACATTGATAATTTATTAAATAAAAAACCAACCTTTTTACTGAACGAAAGAATGGCAAGGGGCGGTGGTTCCGGAAGACTATTTGTAGGTTTAAACCCGGTTCTTGAAGGATTACCACAAGCTCAAGGTATGAGTTGGGAATACCAATGTTTTTATAAAGGACATGATTGGGGAGAAAGTGCTCAGGTAGAAGGCATTAGTTTAAACACATTCGGAACCGAACTAATTGTGGCCATGGGCAATCAGGGATCAAAAGAAATTGCTTCAGCCCTTTCAAACATCCCTGTTGGTGAAGGAGTTGTAACATTATCAACATTGAATTTTATTCCTAACCTTCTGAATAAAGAGCGCAGCTCTGTAG
>DASQBW010000033.1:0-3516 GCA_035635015.1 Draconibacterium sp.
ACTTAAGTGAGGAAGAGGGCATTATAAGTTTTAAAGAAGCTTTAAAATTCGGTGAGTTGTTTGTAGCATTTGGTCTCGACTCAAGCGAAAAAGGGCACCCGCCGGCAAAATTTAGAAAGTTGTTTGAAATGGTGCGTTCCGAAGGATTTTTAACCGTTGCACATGCAGGCGAGGAAGGGCCTGCTCAAAATGTGTGGGATTCCATTGAAATGCTAAATGTGTCGCGTATTGACCACGGAGTACGTTCGATTGATGATGCTATATTACTCGATAAACTAGCCAGAATTGAAATGCCATTAACCGTTTGTCCATTATCGAACCTGAAGCTGAAAGTGGTTCATGATATGCGTGATCATCCGCTAAAAAGGCTGCTCGACCACAACATTGTAGCTACGGTAAATTCTGATGATCCGGCATATTTTGGAGGTTATATAAATGCTAATTTTAGGGCAGTTAACGAAGCGCTCGATCTCTCCAAAGAAGATATCGTAACATTGGCTGCCAATTCTTTTAAAGCCAGTTTTCTTGCAAATGAGGAGAAACAAAAGTGGTTGGATGAGCTTGCTAAGTGGAGTAGCTAATCAGGCCTTTAGACACCGGAAAATTGGATTTTATTTTCACATTAGCAGTGTATGATCTCACTCCAGGTGAAAAAAAGGAAGAAGCGAATTTTTTACCACTTCTTCCTTTTTATGAATCGGAATTACAAAACTATTGCTTTACCCTCCAGTTGGCATTCCAGCCCAAAGTGTTAATGGCTTTTTCGCACGACAACGAATCATCGGCTTCTGCAACGTTGTAAATACCGGTTTCGCCTTTTGTTACAGCAATTTCAGCGGCTTTTGCAGCAGCTTCAACATGAACCGAAGCCGGGGCTATAGGGGCATCAAAACCGGTTTTTGGCCCGTACAACAAACCGTAGCGAAGTACTATTCCTTCGATTCCTGATTCAAGTACCTGGCGCTCCAGATTACGGACACCTTCAGCTGTTTCGCCATATACCGGGTGCGAAAGTGGCAATAAGGGATCTTCTTCAATGTGCGGGGTTTGACCCTCATCATAAACAAACGATATACTTTGCGCAATAATACGTTTGCTCCCTGCCGATAGTGCTGCTTCTACCAGGTTTTTTGAACCTTCGGTGCGCAACCTTGCATTACGTACCAATGCAGCTGTCATTTCATCGGCATTTAGGGCATACGGAAGGTCGGTAAGCTGATTTATTACCACATCCGGTTTTATTTGGGTAAGAATAGCTTTTAAGCGCCCGGCTTCATACACGTCTATTACAACGGGCTCGGCGCCCAATTCGCGAAGTAGTGCTACTTTGTCTTTCGAACGGGTTGTTCCGTAAACTTTCCATCCGTTTTCAACGAGCAGGGAGGTGAGTACCCGACCAATTGCCCCGGTAGCTCCCGCTAAAAATATAGTTTTCGACTTACTTTTTTTCATAGCTTCCTTTACGATCTCTTTTGTTTCCATACTCTTTTTCTTTAATTATTTACCTCACAAAGATATTGGCAAGGTTTTTCAGAAAAATTAAACTGGATTAAGAAATCGGGGTGTCTATAAAAACTACATCGGAGCGTGTCTTATTATTCTTTTAAAATTTCATAGAAGCGCAGTCTATACCTCTTTTTTGCCTCTCCGAAGCACAAAATATCCAAAACAATTGAATGCTTATTTCGAAGTAGAATTGATAGTATTTCTTTTTCGTAATTCACTCACATATTCGGGAGTAAGTCCAAGGTAAGAAGCAACCATGTATTGCGGAACACGCTGCATAAACTCAGGAAACGAGGTGCTGAAATGGAAGTAAAATTCTTCTTTCGTCATTTCGTACATGTACTTTGTACGAAGCTGCGATGCTGCAAGGTTCTTCTGCATTATTATCCTGAAATACCGCTCCAGCTGAGGCAGTTTTTCAAGCAAAGTGTTAAAAACACGGTTATCGATTGCTACAATTTTTGATGCTTCAATTGTTTGAATCGTGAATTCCGAAGGTGTATTGTCCATAAAACTGAAAAGATCAGCTATCCACCAGCCGTCAATGGCAAATTGTGTAATTTGTTCTGCCGATTTTGAGTTGATAAAAAACATGCGTAAACAGCCCTTTTCAACAAAATACATCGACCGGCATATTTGGCCATTCGAAAGCAGGTCTTCCTTTTTTTGTACAGAAAATGATTTTATGTATTCGTTTAGTATTTGTTCATCTTCATCACCGAAATCAACAAACCTTTTTATGTGCTCTTTTAGTGTTATTTGCATGTGTTACTGATTCTGATTTGACAACTATCTATTAAGATGTTCTTTTTATTTGCGGTAAGCAATTGGCTATGTTGCAACGGATTGTTGCGATTAATTCTGCTGAAGTTTCTGCATTTAACCGGTCTTTCACCGGTTGTCAATTTTCTCCGGATTCAAATCATGATTCTGCATACGGAACCAGGCCATTTCTTCATACTTCGTCCCTGGTTTTCCGTAGTTTGAAAACGGATCGATGCTGAGGCCTCCACGCGGAAGGAATTTTCCCCATACTTCAATGTATTTCGGATTCATTAAGGCAATGAGGTCTTTCATAATAATGTTGATACAATCTTCGTGAAAAGCCCCGTGATTACGAAAACTGAACAAATATAGCTTAAGGCTTTTGCTTTCAACCAGCTTTTCATCAGGAATGTAACCCAGGTAAATGGTGGCAAAATCGGGCTGCCCGGTAATGGGGCACAAACTAGTAAACTCGGGACAATTAAATTTTACCCAATAATCATTTTCGGGATGTTTGTTATCAAACGATTCCAGTACATCAGGGCGATAGTTAAAATCGTAGTTCGTTTCGTTTCCCAGCTGTTTTAATTCGCTCATTGTTTTGTTCTTTGTTGTCACACTGAGCGGAGTCGAAGTGTGTTATTCAGTCTTCGACTCCGCTCAGACTGACAGTAATTATTCACTCAGTTCTTAAGTTTTCTTTCTCCTTCAGATATTTTTCCAACCCTTTATTCCGAAGTTCACAAGCAGGGCATTCGCCACAACCTTTTCCTTTAAGACCATTATAGCAGGTAACAGTTTCGTTCTGTACTAGTTCAAAAACACCCAGCTCATCGGCCAGTTGCCAGATCTCGCTTTTGTTTTTCCACATTAGCGGTGTATGAATTTGATACGGATAATCCATCGACAGGTTCAACGTTTCATTCAGCGACACGATAAAATCATTCCGGCAATCGGGATATCCGCTAAAATCTGCTTGTCCAACACCGGTCACCAGGTTATGGATATCGTGAGTTTTTGCATAAATGGCAGCATAAGTGAGTAACAACATGTTACGTCCTTCAACCAGCGTGTTGGGAGGTGTATTTTCCGGTTTATGGCGATCAACCTGCATGGTATGGTGTGTCAGTGAATTCTGACTCAATTGTGCGATCAGTTCCATCGGGAGTAGCTGCAAAGGCACACCGGCTTTTTCAGCAATTGCTTTGGCAGCATTCAGTTCAATGGCATGGCGCTGACCATAGT
>DASQBW010000034.1:0-4080 GCA_035635015.1 Draconibacterium sp.
ACTTGCGTGTATATGACAAGACTAGTTGTGATGATACGAATTCGGACTATAAAACTTCCACATCGTTTACAACTCAGGCAGGGGAAGATTATTTTATTAATATAATCTATCCCAATTCAACCCCTTTTAATAACTCTTTTGTAGTTGGCGAGAAACCAGGAATTGGATGGGAAAGCAATATTGCAGGCTATGTGAAAATTGAACTTTTTAGAGGGGACAATCAATTACAGCTTATATCGAATTCTGAAACAAACGATGGGAATGCTGATTGGACTATTCCAGATGTACCAACAAGTAGTGATTACCGCATCAAAATTACAAGTTTAGCAAATAGCAATGTTTTTGGATTTAGTGATAATTTTCTGATTTACAAGGATGGAGATTTTAAAGTCATTGCTCCAGATAGAAATAGTAATTGGGAAGTTAATAAAGAATATCAAATTAAATGGACTTGTAATGTTGGCACTTATGTGACGGTTGAATTATGGAATTCCAATGATAACACAATAACAACATTATTCCCTTCCATATTAAATAATGGAATAATAAATTGGACAATACCAAGCATTGAAGATATAAATGCCTATTACAGAATTCGAATATACACTCTGATAAATGGATTTGAATCGGGATTTTTTAGTGACTACATTAAATTTATCCCACCACAATCAAGCCCTTCACTTGATGTAAGTACGGATAGTGTCAGTATAAATTCCGGTTCAGGAAGCAACGGAGCATTCACAATTACTTCTAACACTTCTTGGACGATTAGCTCAAAACCAAGTTGGCTAGATTTAACAGCTATGTCGGGGAGTGGAGATAAAACCATCACCGTCACAGCTAATTCGGCAAATACAAGTACAACAACTGATAGAAAGGGCACAATCATATTAACTGGGGGAGAAATAACCAGGACAATAAGTGTTACACAATCTCGGTCAGATTCAACACCAAAAATATCTTTTACAAAAAAGACATTAGATTTTGGAAATGTTGAGGTTGGTGGTGTTTATAATCTATCCTATGTTGTAACTGCAACCAACTTAACGGATAATTTAATAATAACCGCACCTGAAGGATTCACAATTCGAGATGGTTATACAAAAATAAGAGATACAGTTATTTTGGAACCCAATCATAATGGTACTATGATAGACCAAATAATATTAGCTAAGTTTATTCCTTCAGTCGAGAAGGTATACCATGACTATATAAAACATTCAACTGCTGGATTGACTGACCAATTTGTTGAAGTTTCCGGTAATAGTAATACCGAAACAGCTCCAATGTTATATGCTGATAAAAATGAAATATCTTTTGGGGATGTTAGTATTGATGCTACTACTCAAATCATACAATATCAACTGACTGGAATAAATCTAAGAGAACCAGTTAATTTTTATGTTCCTATTGGATTTGAAATGTCGAAACAACTTGATGGAAACTATTCAAGAGAGATAGAGGATATTATTCCAATTGATGGTAGTTTATCTCAAACCTTATTTGTTCGGTTTAATCCAACTGAAAATAAGCATTACAGTGACAAAATTTATAATAATTCACTAGGTGCTGCCTCTCTTAAAATTCCATGTAGTGGCAATGTAGTAAGTAATTTATGCGAACAAGCAACAATATTATACAAAGGGGAAACCGAGGGAACTACAATTAGTTCAAATAATTCTATAGAAAAATATTCTTGTTGGAATGACGTTTGGAATGGTCCTGAAAAGATATATAAAATTGAATTAAGTCAAACAGAAGATATAATTATTGATTTAGAAACCTCTGAGACAGGATTAGATTTATTTTTGCTTTCTGATTGCGATCCTAATTCATGTATTGATTGGGGACAAAATGATTTACATTTTTATGATGCAAAGCCAGGTACTTATTATTTGGTGGTCGATGGTTGGAATAATGGTGAATCCGATTTTGTTTTAAATTATTCTTCAACAAATTCATCAGATATATTGTGTGAAGTATTCATTGAAGGTCCAGATTCAATTACAGAAAATAATACCGCATACTATAAATGCTATGCTGTTTTTTGCTCTGATCTTGATTTGAGTGTGACCGATACAGTTGATGTAACCAGTGAGGCTATATGGCAAGTTGATCCGGAATACGCCGAAATAAGCTCCAACGGTGTATTAACAACCTATGAAGTGAATACCGATATTAGTTTTAACATCAGAGCAGATCATTTAGCGTTATATGGCTTTCATAAAGTAATCGTATTAAATGAGGAAGCTACACTTACCTCCATTGAAATAGTAAATGGGCCAAATGCAGTAAATGAGGGTAGTAAAGCTAACTATAAGTGCACTGCATACTATTCTGATGGCAGCACACAAGATGTAACAAGCTTGGTTACTTGGAGTGATAATTCAAGTTATGCAACAATCAGTGTAAACGGGGAATTAACTGCTGGATCTGTTAGTTCAGATAAAATTGTAACTATCACAGCGAGTTATGGAGGTAAAACTGATACGTACATTGTAACGATTAAAAATGTAGATGTAACTCTAAGTGGTATTTTAATAAGTGGCGACAGTACAGTAAATGAGGGTAGTAAAGCTACCTATCAGTGCACAGCATACTATTCTAATGGCAGTACACAAGATGTAACAAGTTTAGTTACATGGAGTGATAGTACTAATTATGCAGATATTAATTCTAGCGGCTACCTCACAACATTCTCGGTTAGCACTAATGTGGATATTAGCATTTATGCAAATTATGAGGGTAAACGCGACAATTATGGCTTGACTATTATTAACAGCAATATTTCCATTCTTATCAAGGAAGTGCAGAGTTATAAGGAATTAAGTTCTTATGAAAATTCAGAGGTAATAATTGAAGGAGAGATTACTGCTATTTCAGAGTCAGGTTATTTTATCCAAGATAAATCTGAGCCTTGGAGTGGAATATTTGTTGAAGATAATTCAAAGAGTACCCATGTAATCGGAGAATCGATCAAGCTAAAAGGTAAGATCGTGGAAGAAGAAGGAATAACAAAATTAAAGGACATTATAGAATCTGAGTCGATAGATGAAGAATTTAATATTATCCCAATAACTTTAGACGGAGGAACGGCTTTGTCAGAAATGTATGAAAGCGTTTTAATACAATACAACGGTGTTAAAGCCAAAACCTTGAATGACGCTTATTTGTATTTTGGTGAATGGACTGTAGCTGGTACCCAAAATAATGCGATAATTATTGATGACCTAATTTATCAATACGAACCTTCTGTGAATCATTATTATAATATTACAGGAATCGGTTATTACTCTTTCAGTAAGTATAAGCTGGAGCCGAGAAAATACGAGGACATTAAAGATTTAACTTTGGTTGGTGTAAATGAATTAGAAAATCAGACTTTTAATATTTATCCGAATCCATTTAGCAATGAAGTCAATATTGAATTTGTTTTATTTGGAGCAAAGAGAATCGCAGTCACTATTTATGATATGTACGGAAGGAAAATAAAAAAATATGATGAGAATTTTGATCAAGGGAAAAATATTATCTCTTGGAATGGGACAAATGATGAAGGGGGGCGAGTAGTCCCAGGGATATATTTCATAAATTTTATTTCAGATAATTTTTATAATACTTACAAGGTAATCTACCATGAAAATAAGTCGAAATACAAACCTTGATTCAGAAAACTATCGTCCAGGTTTTTGTCCAGGTTTCTAATAAAACCATATATTCATTATAAGAGATGAGGTTTCGACAATTTAGCCACTTTCTCCTGTGGATGGTATATTGCTCCACCTTGAAGGAGAAAGTGGAAATGCCGATAGTGGCACATGCCTTAAAATGGACTTTAGTCCTCAGGAGAATATCCAAAAGCAGCCTTTGCTCAAATGATCAAAGGTTAAAGTCGTTTTCCTCATTAATAATGTGCTTCAAAAAAAAGTTTGTTTAAATATTCATTTCTTCAGTTTTTCAGAGATGGTCTGAATTTCTGAAATTCTGAAACACGAAAACAATCTTTTTTTTATCGGTAACGTGAGAATTTATCCCACATCAAACCTTAACAGAAAAATACTACACCAAGTATGCTTTTCC